>CAYYMT010000071.1:0-18604 GCA_964472715.1 uncultured bacterium
AGTAGTTTTCTTGTTATTTTTTAGAATCTTTTTAATCTCTTTTTCAAGTTTTTTAATATTCATAAGAATTTACTCTTTTGTGTGAACAATATACATTCTAACTTATATTAACCTGCGAAAATTTCAATATTGTGCCTGATTTTGCCATTTATTATTCCCCTGTCTTAATTCTTATATTTTAATCTTTAGATATAGGAATATCAATAAAAAAATGATAAAGGGTTAAAAACCCTTGCGAAATTTCACAAACGTCTTTAATAATAAATAATTGTGCAATTTATTAAAAATTAAAAAAGGCTGAAAATGTCAGAGAAAAAGTTATTGACCCGGCTACATGAACTCTTGCGAACCAAACATTACAGTTACAGGACTGAAAAATCGTACACTTAAATAACAAACAAAGAACCATACGGTATCATCTGCATCCTTCTGCTGTCCAGCGGAAATTCAAAGAGGCCTTAAACAAAAATAACAATGGGTGCCACCATGGACTCAACAATCACTTTTAGAAAGAACTCCAAAGGGGTTCAACAAAAATATTTTGGCTCAATATCAATTATAAAGGGCAAAGATATATTATTTATTTCTCTTAAAAACATTTCGTTCTTTTTTCTTTTGTAAATTTTCCTGATTCGGTTAATATTCACAGAAGTTTAATATGAATTGAAAAGGAAAGAAATTGATAAAGCGAATTGGAACTATTTTATCAGTCGTATTAATTCTCGGCATTGCGGTATTCCTCGGAAAAAGCAGACAAGTTGTGGACGTCGAAGGCTCTATTTTCAGCAATTTTGAAAATGTCAAAGGCGTTAAAAAAATCACTGACAATTTTTATTATCTGTACAATTCCAAAAATGCTTTCGGCAAACCCTCTTCTGTCCTGTCCATCGCGCGTTCCGAAGGATATTCCGGCCCTGTTGAAGTGGGCGTCAATTATGACCGGGACGGAAAAATCCTGAAAGTAACCGTGCTCAGTCAGACGGAAACCCCCGGGTTTTTTCGACGGGTGGAGCAAGCCGGGTTCACTGACCGGTATACCGGTAAAAATATTCAGGAAAATTTTAAACTGGGTGAGGATATTGATGCTGTTTCCAGCGCCACCATCAGCTGTAACGGAATTAACAGCGCGGTGCAAAAAGCCAATATTCAAACCTGCGACCTATATTTTAGAGACAAATTCAGCAATACCAGAAACAGCATTCCCGTACAGCCAAAAGAAATTTTATTGGTTTTGCTTTATTCGTTTGCAATTCTGCTGAGTTTTACCAAAAGTCAGATACAGCGAAGATTTTTACCCCTTTTTCGTCTGATGTCAGTGCTTTTGCTGGGCTTTTTATTCAAATCCCTCTTATCCATCACTCATTTTAACAATTTTATCTTAGGGAATTTTCCTGACAATCAGTATTATTGGTATTTAGTGGTTGGATTATTCGCCTTTAGTATTTTGGTGCTGGGGAAAAACCTCTATTTTGCCTATATCTGCCCCATGGGAATTTTACAGGATTATCTGGCGAAACTGCCGGTGAAAAAATGGAAAATCAAACAGCGAAGCTATTATCAGTATCCCGCGATTGTTATGACATTGGGAATTTTGGTTTATGCGGCAATTGCTAATCGGCCGGGTGCCCTGGGATATGAAATATTTGGCCCCTTCTTCCAGTTGGACCGGACTTCTGTCCTTTTTTACTTCGCCCTTGTAAACCTGGTGCTTGCCCTCTTTATTCGCCGCTTCTGGTGCCGGTTTCTCTGTCCTGTTGGCGTGATAGGCCGGTTTTTACAGAATATTCGTAATTTATTCACAAAAAGAGCCTCTGATAAAAAATAGAATTCTTTAATTCTTGCTTATTTAATTCTACCTGCTTATTTTGTTAGAATTACACAATTTTTTGGAGTGAGAATGAAGTTGTTTAAAAGAAATAAGCAGAAAAATAAAACAGAGCTGGACATGACCAAAATCATTCCTGTCCGTAATGTGAAGCATGAACAGGATGAAAATGGTAAAATCGTGCTGCTCAAACCAAAATTCACCAGTAATTTCAGTAAAAAACATATTATTCCCAGAATGAAGTATCCCTACTATAAAATTCACCTGGATGAGACGGGTACAGAGGTCTGGAACGCTATTAACGGGAATAGTACGGCTGTGGAAATTGGTGAGTACCTGGAAGAAAAACTGGGTAAAAAAATAGAACCGGTTTATGAGCGGCTGGGAATGTTCCTGGCAACCTTAAAAAATGAAGAATTTATAACATGGTAAGAGGTTATTATGAAAAATATTGAATTAACACGCGAATTTATCCAAAAATTACCAAAGGCGGAACTCCATTGTCATCTCGACGGATCGATGCGGGTTCAGACGATTATTGATCTGGCAAAGGAACAAGATGTAAAATTGCCGTCAATGGACGCAAAAAAGCTGAAAAGTCATGTATCTGTTATTGACAGCAGCATTACCCTGCCTAAATATATCAAAATGTTTGATATTACACTTTCTGTACTGCAAACGCCGGAAGCACTTGAACGGGCTGCCTACGAACTGGTGGAAGATGTGCATAAGGACGGCGTTATTTATATTGAAGTTCGCTATTCACCGGTCTTGCATACACAGAAGGGAATGACGGAAATGCAATCTGTGGATGCGGTTCTCTGCGGCCTCCGCCGGGCGGAAAAGGACTTCGGTGTCAAATCCGGTGTGATCATCTGCGGCATTCGCTCCATATCACCGGAAGTATCCTATAAACTTGCCGAGCTGGCAGTGGCTTATAAAAACAAAGGAGTGGTGGGGTATGACCTGGCTGGTGTCGAGGAAAATTTTCCCGCCAAACACCACAAGGATTCTTTTTATTTGATCAGAAATAATAATATTAATACAACCATTCATGCCGGTGAAGATTACGGGCCGGAATCGGTGCATCAGGCGGTGCATTACTGCGGCGCCAACCGGATCGGGCATGGTGTAAAATTGAAGCAGGATGGTGATCTGCTCAATTACGTCAACGACCATCGTATTCCCCTGGAACAGTGCCTCAGCAGCAATATACAGACCGGCAGTGTGGATAAAATTGAGAATCATCCTTTTAAGTTTTATTATGATTACGGATTACGGGTCACACTCAATACTGACAATACACTGGTTTCCAATACGACCTTGACGGATGAGTATATGCTGGCGATCAGGACCTTTAAACTGACAATGAAGGATGTTAAGGAAATCATTATCAATACCTTTAAAAGCGCGTTCATGAGCCATCGCGACCGGACGATCATAATTAAAGATGTGGCTTGTCAGCTGGACGAGTTTGTAAATGAAAAATATTATGAATAATGATATATTGATTTGCAAAATTGAGTCAATCGATTAAAAAATGATTCAGGACACGGATTATCAGGATAAACACGGATAAAAATATTCGTGATATCCTGTGATCCGTGCGCCATAAAATAATTTGCCCTGTATAAAATTCTGGTGTTAATCTGTGTTTATCTGTGGCTAAATATTAACCTGCTTTATTCAGATTAACTCATTTATCCAGTAATTCTATTGTATTTTCCGCGATTTTATCAAAGGCCCCGGCTGTTTTAGAATCGGGGTATTTTAATACGATCGGCGTTCCCGCGTCACCACATTCGCGGTTTTCTTTTTCCATCGGAACATGGCCAAGATAATGAACGCCCATATCTTCCGCCATTTTTTTGCCGCCGCCGGTGCCGAAAAAGTCGATTTCATCACCACATTTCGGACAGATGAAACCGGACATGTTTTCCACAATACCAATATTTTTGATATTCAGTTTTTTGGCCATATTGACAGCCCGCCGGCAATCCAGCAGTGATACTTCCTGGGGAGTGGTCACAACGATAGCCACCCGGGGCAGCATCTTCTGGGCGGCGGTTAAAACTTCATCGCCGGTACCGGGAGGAAGGTCCGACAGCAGAACATCCAGTTCTTCCCAGACAACATCGGATAGAAACTGATTGATGATTCCTGAACGCAAAGGGCCGCGCCAGATCACCGGCTGATTTTCCGGGATCATGGGGGCGATGGAAATGAACCGCAATCCATCTTTAATTTTTGGCAGGATTTTATTATCGTCCATGGCTTCCGGACGAGAGTGGTCGCCCACCATTTGCGGGACATTGGGGCCTGTAATATCAGCATCAAGCAGTCCCACTTTTAATTTATTTTTTAGCAGTGAGTAAGCCAGGTTGACAGCCACAGTGCTTTTGCCCACACCGCCTTTGCCGCTGAATACAACCATGCGGTTTTTTATGATTTCCAGGTTTTCGGTGATCCGTTTATCCTGTTCTTGAATTTTCTCCTGTTGGTTCATAAATGTTTACCTTTCATTTAATTCATTATTTTGAAGGAAAATTTACAAGGAAAAAGAGGCTAAAACAAGAAGAGTTTTGAGCAATTGTTCATAATGATGTTGGTATAAGTTGGGTTGACAAATAATAGAAACGGTTAAAACCGTTATTTATTGGCTTTAGGACAAATACATTTCAAATTATTCAAAGTGCAGGAACAGACACTTTCAGCGGCATTCTTCTATATCAGGCAGAAAAATTTACAATTTTTTATAAAAAATATTGTCCGAAACCCAGGACTCAACCGCGCCTGAAACGCCCTGAGTATTGAGGATCAATTTGACATCATCAGAGTAAGTCCCGACGCCGATAGTGACACCGTTTTTCAGCAGTTGCGGCCGGTCGGTTACGGTCAGAATATTATTTTCCCGGCAATACTGAATAACTTCATCCAGGTTTTCGGACTTACCGGAGATGATCATCACATTCGGTGGTGTTTCCGGCAGTGTATTACCGGATTCAATGGTTTCCAGTATGGTGGACCCCACCGGCTGACCTTTATAAAAGCCAAAATTTTTCGCCAGTTCTTCATTGTCATATACATAAAGAGAGAAATTATCCCGCTGAATTATATCTTTGTTATAAACGCAAAGAAGGATAGAGGCCTGCACTGTTTGCAGCAGGGGAGGCGTATGAATATCATTGAGGATTGCATCAATATCCTGGTCAATTTTTTCGATATAATAGACCACATTGAATAGGGTATAAATTTTTAAAATATCATATTTAGAAATTTCATCGACATTGGTGGGAATGAACTCCGGGGTCATATAGGTCGTGTTGCGGACAATTAGAATACCGCCCTGCAGAATAGCTGTTTTACCGGCAACTGCGGTCAGTGTGTTGAAATTCTTATAAGCCTTGTTTTGCATAAACTGATAGGCTTTTTGCGTAAAGCTGTTGCCCTTTCCCTGCATGGCGGACTCATTTACGATCATTTCAGACCAGTTGGGAAGAGGTGCCCCAAAGACCAGGCAGGCCAATAAAAGGATGCTTAAAATAATCTGCAGATGTTTATGATACATTGACTCCTCCTGATATTAAACATGTTTAAATCTAATTAAGTCCAATTGACTTCTTTCATCTTTGACACTGGTGATCTTGTTTATTTTTATGGAATGCTCAAAAGCAGGGTCGCGCTGTCCGTATTGGGATAATTCTCTGGAATGATGAAAAATATGTGCAATGGCAATAACGGTATTGCTGCTGTTTAACTGATTGATTTGATTGCGGTTGCGAATTTCTGTGAAAATATCTTCATTGGACAGGTATTTATAAAGTTCCTGCTCGATGAATTCTTTCAGGTTTTTATCCATTGATGCCCAGGGTTCGTCGGCAAATATGATATTGGAGGGCTTGATCATGGCGCGAATAAAACTGAGCAGCTGTTTCTCCCCGCCACTGAGATAAAAAGGCGAATTGTTTTTTTCGTGGATCAGTTTTGCCAGTTTCGTCTGAAGATATTGCTTTTCATCCCGGTCAATATTTAACCGGTTGATTTTCCGGTGGATCAGGTCCATATCCCGGTCAAAATCAAAATTCTGGTTAACGATGGTCAGATTCTCTTTGATGGTATAAATATTAATGATATGGGGGTCCTGAAAAATATAACTGAAGTGATTTTTGCGCAGATCATTTTTCTCATGGATGGACTTGTCGTTTTCATCTTTGTTCAGGCAGATGGTTGTGTCCTCAATTTTGACACCGCCGGAAAAATCGGTCAGGAGCGATATGATATTTAATAGGGTTGTCTTGCCAACACCATTTTTTCCCTGAAAATAGTAAAAATAGTTACAATCCAGATGAAGTGATTGCTGTCCATTATCCAGGGAATAGATAATTTTATCGGAACCGTGAAATTTTTTTTCTATGGGAAAATGAAGTTCTATCATCATTAACCTTCATATTTTATTAATTCGTAAATATTGGCATTTTTGACCAATCGGTTGAGATTAAAGGCAACTGCCAGAATTGTACTGACCAGCAACACCAGCCCATAACCGGTAATGAAATTAACCGGCGAGGTTATGCTGTTTATCAGCGCCCGGTTTATAAAGTCGATATCATATCCCGCCATTAATCCGATGGCGTAGCTAAAGGGAAAAAATCCCAGCGCCAAACCGGCTATAACATGAAGCACATAACCCAGAATATAAACATTGTAAATATCCCGGTCGGCATAACCAAAACACTTCAGCACGCCAATGGTATGAAATTCAAGTTTCAGTCTCAATAAAAATTTGATAGAGAGGAAAAACAGAAATATGATCAGGTTAACAAAAATCAGTAAAATTGTATTGCGTTGGCCTTTTTTGAGGGATTCGTTGAGATTGATAATGGAGGTCCATTTTCCCGTGTCCCATCTAACATTTTTATAGTTCAGTTCCTGCAGAATTTCTTTGGACAGTTCGATGCTGTCCAGTTTTGTATAATGCATGTAGAGGTAGGTGTCATTGCGTTTGAAATCGTCATTGATTGAAATAATCGCCAGTGAATCACAGGTTTGATAATAATTGAAAATGCTTTCCTGTTTTTTTATCAGGGTTTCCAATCGGCGGATTTTCTGAAAATTAAAGGTATTTTGAAAATCAATTTCCACAAAAAAAGGTTCTGTTAATTGGGAATCAAAGAGATCAATGGACCTTACCCGGCTATTTTCCTGTTCAATGATTTTTATCAGCTCATCATAATCAATGATCAATGGGGCTATCGGTGTGATTTCCCGGTGGTATTCTTCATCATTCGCAAATGTTAATTCCAGAGAATCGGCAAAGCTGAGATTGTAGTTTTGCTGAAAATAGGAGACGGGCAGCACAAAATCCGACGGCCTTTCACCGGGCGCGCAAACCGCGCCGAACAGATTGTCACCGTATCCGAAGTTCAAAGGTGTCGGCAGATAGTGTTTGTAAATTAAATCCTGAGTAAGAAAATCAAACATGTTATGCAGATCATGAAAATAAAACCGTAGTTTGCAATTGCTGGCGTAATCAAAATAATTGTCCAGGAAAAAACATTTGATGCGAGTGGCGTTAACAATGGGTTTCACTTTTAAAGCCTGACGGTAATTACCGCCAATATTGGCAATTTTCAACAAAACCAGATCGTTTTCCCGGACGGCCAGTTTTTTCATCAGCGCCGGGTCCAGAAACAGTACATCTTCATCTTTATATTTCGCAAAATCAATATTCCCCATAATTGTTTTGAAGTCCTCGGAAAAGGCATAAGCCAGAACATTCCCGATGTACCCGGTTTTGGATTTTATGCTCAGCATTTTGGGGTATTCGCGATAGCCGGCCTTATAATCCAGGTAATTATGGTCTTTCATTCCCGATAAGTAATTTTTGACATCCCGGCGGTCGGTATCGCCGAGGTATAGGTCATAGATCTTGTTCCATTCATTGCTGAGGAAGTTTTCGATTCTGAGTTTATAGTCGAACAATTCAAAAGTGGAAAGTGAAATGATCGAGGTGGAAACCGCAATGATAATAATAAAAATAACAGGCAAAAATTTATCACTGGAATTATCAGCTTGTTTTCTGAAAAAAAATCGTTTGAATATATCCGGTTGAACTTTCAGCATTTTATTCTCTGCTATCCTTTAATTGTCAAAATCAATACCTTCAAAAATGTTCAGTTCGCTGACGTCCACCCAGTAATATTGCTCGACAATTCCTTCCACCATATCTTCGTTCATTTCAGAATTGGTCAGGATTGAAAATTTACCGGGATTGGGAGGATTGAAATGCCAGGTGATATTACTTTCGATGAAATTGATATTTTTGGTTAATCTGTCCTGATAGGTTTCCAGGTTGTCAAAAATGTATTCAAAAGAAGGATTCTGCTGGAATAATTTCGGCGCGATTTTTTCGGCAATGTCTTTGTCGCCAACCACCCGGACCCAGAAATCCGACAAGCGTATATTTTGCAGAAAATTAATATCCACCGCCCAGAAGTCGATCTCAAAGAAGGTCGCCAGTATCTGGCGCATGGCGATCTGCAACTGGGGCAAAGTGCGGTTGTGATTGTAATCCCGGCAAGCATTTTTCAGAGTGCTGAGTTTACTCTTTTCCACCAGAACATCCTTACTGATCAGCAGTTCGCCGGTACTGGACCGCAGCAGAATATTGCCTTCCTCAAAGAAAGTGCCGCCGCTGGAACTTTGAATGATGTCTGTCAGGGATTTTATATAATTCAGGGTAAACGCGGATTGTGTTTTATAATCGGTATTTGTTGTTCTTCCTGACAGGATTTTGCTCTTCAGGTCAATGATGATATTTTGGGTTTCATCTATAATTTCCTGCCCGATCTTTTGTCCCAGGTTTCTGGCTGATGACCGGGTGACCTGAGGTTGCTTAACATCATAGAGCAGTTCAAAATTGGTGTCAAATTGATTGAGAACTTCCCGGAACTGGGCGCTGCGCAGGCCGCTGTTGTATTTCACGCCTTTCAGGACGATCAGGTTTTTGGAAGCCGATTGTTGAAATTCGGGAATTTCATGAAAAGCGACATTGCGATAGGTGTGGTCGCCGCCGTCACCGATTACAATTACAAACAGGGGGTTATCACCAAGGTCACTGATCACTTTTCGCAAAGACCCGGAGATATTCGGACGCCAGTATTTGGAATTGACCAGCGGAATCGATTTAATGACCGGTTCATATTCTTTGACATCTTCAATTGTTCTGATCCATTTATCTTTATTGATCATATTTATGTCGTCGGTAAAATTATAAAGTTTTATTTTCGGCAAAATAGTGTCCCCGGCGGCATTGACAAATTTGTTGGTGGTTATAGTCCTTAGGATTTCTTCAACAGTGGATGGGATATGGTTCCAGACCGGACGCATACTGGCGGTATGATCCAGCATCAAGGCGATCTGAATTTCATTCATCGTCACAATATTTTCAATATCACGTCGGAGAATTCCAAGATTTTCGATGACCCCGATGCGCGCCATGTAATTGGGCAATTGTGAATCATAGGAACTATACATTGGCAGCCAGCGGTTGACCTGGGCATTTTTTGTAATAAACCGGTTGCGGTAATTGTCTATATTTTCTTGTGAGACCAGTAAATTTGTTTCCTGCGGCATGATGTTGGTTCGATAATAGCGGGTGATGATCTCAGGGTAAGTTTTTTTTGAGATTATTGGTTCAGTATTCTCTGTAATCCGTTTTGGCCGGATTCCGATATTTGTATTCCAGAGGACCATGTTTTCCGGACGGTTATCTTGATTTTTAAATTTGATCCAGCCGATGATCCGGTCCATTTCTTCGTAGACATCGGGATCAAATCGTTTGGTTTTTCCCAGCAGGATATACTTTTCGCCATTGATCACTTTTTGTTTGTAACCGTAATAAAAGAGGACATTACTGCCCTGTGGATTATCCAATGGGTTACCGCCGGGCGCTTTTGTAAATACGATTTCATTAGTGCCGCCGACAGCTGTCTTGACTTTGAAAAATTTTACCGGAAACTTGCGGCTGAACATTAAACAATTACCATAGATAAAAGAATCGTGAAATATTGCGAAGTTTTCTTCATTAATTGTGATCGTCAATCCGGTATTCGGATTTTGAACGACCACATATTCGGAATTGATTTCCCGGACTTCCATAATGGTTTTGAAATCAAACTCATCACCCCAATAGGTGTAATTATCAATACATAAAAACCGGTCACCAACCAGAAAATCCTGTTTGAACTGGCGAAAGGTATAGGTCGATGGTTCCAGTTCATTATTGAGCACAATATTGAAGCCCTGCTCTTTAAACTGTGCCGAGAGGCCAAGGGATAGAATTAATAAAATCAATATTATTTTTTTCAAAATATCTTTCCTCCGATAAACAATTAGTTTATGATATTGCTGAGATTAAAGTTTTCATGGTCCTTTAGAAAAGAGATATATTTTACGCCGTCAACCTGATACATTGGCAGCACGGGAAAGTAACTGACATAGACGACCTCTATAAATTTATACCCGCTTTCCTGTTCCAGTCTTTCCAAAACATACTCAAAATTCTGAACATATCGGCGGTCCGCCATATTTTCTTTCACCAGGGTGGAGGAGAGGCCTTTATTAAAAAAACTATTGTCCTCGATAACTTCCAGACAGAAATAATCTTCCGGAATATTGAGCGGATCAATTGATGATTTTTCTTTGTTCTGACGCCATTTCACAAAAGCGGCGGCCTGGCCGGCAGTAACTGTGCCGTATTGGGTATCTTTAAATTTTGTATAGACTTTTTCAATATTAAATTTTTCAAAAGTCGCTTCTCTTGGAAAAACATAAAGTAGCTTGAACAAGCGCACACTTGAATTCTCTGATTGACTGTGGATCTTTTTGACGAAATCAATATAGTCATATTTATTTTTCTTGTTTGTGGTGCGGGTACTGTTCAAATCAAGGACAATCGCGATTGGCTCGTCAATGACAATATCATGATTGTCTTTTAGCGTGACTGCTTTGGTGGAATTGGCAAAAGTACAGGAAATGGATTCGATCCTGCGCTGGGGATAAGGAAGATAGACAGCTGTTTTTCCCGGTTGCTTGACATATTCGCCACTTTTGCCGTTATAGGTATAATTAAAGGTAACCCGCCGGTTTAAATGATCAACCAGGGTAAATTCTTCACTGATATCCTGCTTTTTATTGTTGTACCAACAAGTCAGATTATAAAATTTCAGATTGGGAATTTGAAAGGTATTGTCACCTTTCCGAATGAATTTTATTTCCTGCATCTGATCCATGCTTTTGTTCATGGCCTGAAACTTTAATTCTTTTGGATTGATATCAGTGACACCGAGAACTTTGATCGTGGCAAAATCATCAGGCGGCAAGTGTGAAGCGCTGATCGTCTCAAAGAAGTCACTGACAATGCTTTCGCCCTGTATATTCCAGCACTCGCCCTTTGGAGAGACATATTCATTGAGAATGTTTAAAACCATGTTGACCGAGATAAGCTTGAGTGTGCCGTTAATGGCAAAGGTTTTCGGCGTTTTGGAAGAGACTTCGATAAACCCATTGTGCTGGTCATTTTTGTCATGGATAATACATTTGATTTTATCCCCTTTTTCGGCCTGGATTTTATAAAATTCACGGCCATACAAGGATGTTGTTTCCAATTTTAATTGTAAAGTGATGGAATCAACACTAACTTCCACCGGTTTGATGATTTGATCCAGATTAAGGATATTCAGCTGCTCAGTATAAGCTTCCGGCAATATCTTTTCCTCACGCCAGGGAATGTAGCCGAAATAGTCAATGTCAGTGCGAATATATTCCCGGTATTGCCCTTCTCCTTCTTTCCTGAGAGTGATCTCTATTTTATTGATATTTTTTGATGAATAGACAAAAATATCATCGGCGGCCGTGAGAGTGATAACAATTAGCAAAAAAACAAATATTAATTTTTTAACCATAGATACCCTTATTTTTGTATAATGCTTGCGCTTATGCCAAAAATGGCATTTTTGTAGAATAGGTCCATTTTATAATCTTTTTCTAAATTGATTTGATTTTTATTCAGGTTAACAACCAGAACCCGGTCACCAACAAAAAAATTGTCGACGATTTCCAGATTGTCCGGATCAACAATAAAAAAGGTCCTGTTTGGATCATTCTGGTTAATTTTTCGTCTGATGATATCGCACAGCAAAGATATGTTATCCAGCTCCTTCAGTCGTTCGTAAAACTGGCCGAACTTGCCATGTTCGAGATAATTTCCCGGTGTTTTGGAGACCGGGTCGATGGCAATGACATTTTCATCAAACCGGGAAAAATTGAATTCAACGTCAGTCTGATAAAAAAAGAAAAAGGTTGTCGTCCCTAAAATAACCACCAACAATAACAGCAGGATAATTAGGGTGTTATTTTTCTTTTTTTTCTTCTTCTTGATAGCGGCTCTTTTTTGAGTTTCATTCTGAATTGAGATGGTTCTGTTCAGATAGCCGGCAATATCATCGATACTGGGCCGGTTCATGGGCTCTTTGTCCAGTAATTTTATAATAATTTCCTGTCGTTTTTCCGGTACTGCATTCTGGACAAAGGGTCTTATATCTTTTGTGCGGTGCATTTCCGCCAGTTTAAGGGGATTTTTATCGGTAAAGGGGACATCTCCCGACAGCAATTCAAACCAGAGAATGCCCAGAATATAATTGTCCACATAGATCGTCAGGTCGGGACGATTAGGATCGGCTTGCTCCGGCGCCATATATTTGGGAGCGAGAAAGAGGCCGGTTTCGGTTTTTTTGCCCCCTTCTTCTTTGGCAATGCCAAAATCAATCAGCACCGGTTGGTCAATGCGGCCGTCACGCAGTAAAATATTACTGGGTTTGATGTCGCGGTGGATGAATTTTAGTTTATGGGCGCCTTTGATCGCAGGCAGTAGTTTGGCAATCAATTCATCGGCCTCTTCAATTGATAACGGGCCGTTTTTTTTGAGATAATCTTCCAGGGAGGTTTTCCCCTTGATATATTCCAGTTCAATATAGGGCAATTTTGAAAATTTGTCCTGAATCTCACCTTTATCATACACCATGGGAATATTGGCATCGGGCAGCATTTCTTTGATTTTGATCAGAATATCAGCTTCCCGGTAAAGGCTTTCCACGGCATCGCGATCATGGATCTGTTTTTGGCGAAGGACTTTTAAAATACACCACCGTTTGGTCTCTTTGTTAAAGGCTTTGTAAATGACTGCCATGCCGCCTTCTTCCGAATATTTCACAAGATTGGCGTATTTATTATTGATGGTGTCTGTCCGCTTCCTTTTGAACAGGACGATGATCAAAATAATAACCGTGATTAAGAATAATGAGCCTGCAATAATCGTTGTCGTCATTAGTTCTAACCTTTATTTTAAATGTTTGTCAGGGCAATAGTTTTTCAAATAATAAGTTCGTGTTGCGTTTTATTTTGGCCGTGAGCCGTAAAATCCTCACTTTTATTATCTTCGCTTTTATCTGGTAAAATATTCACCAGCAAATGGACTAAAAAATAAATAAAAATTATCAAACTGACTACAGTACTGAGCACAAAACTGATGACCGGGCTGTACTGCTCCATCAGGCTTTTATAACGCGGCTTATAACTTTTTGACGCGATGGCTACGGAGATGTTATCCCGGGACCCTTTGTTATAGGCGTACTTGATCAGATAATCCTTGGCTTTTTCGATATTTTTTGACTGTTCGATAATTCGTTTAATATAATCCCGGGGCATCAGGCCGTTTTCCACGATCATGCCATCGGAACAGGCGAGGAGCACTTCTGCCGGGCGCAATCGGTACAGGTCTTTTTCCGGAGTAATATCTCCTGTGTCTCCCTTGCCGTCAATGCATTTCGTCAGCAATTTGCCAAATTTTTCCGCCATGGGCCGATTAATGCTTTTTCCGGGGTTCTGCTTTTTATATTGTGTCAAAAATGTATGATCCTGGGTCATTAAAGTGACATCTTCTTTATTGATCAGATAGGTTCTGCTGTCGCCAATATTACCAATGGCGTAACGTGAATAATAGCCCAAAACAATGGTCAATGTCGTGCCGAGGCCTTTGAGTTTCTGATCGGTCTGGCTGATGGTTTGGATTTCTTTTTGAGATTCGGCAATTATTTTTTCAATATAGGGCTTGATCTTTTTGTAGGAAGGGGCGTGGCTAAATTCCTTGAATAATTTTTTCACGATGGACACAACGGTTTTGCTGGCGATCTTACCGCCTAAATGACCTCCCATTCCATCGGCTACAGCCATTACAAAAGCATTGTTGGCTTGCTTGATGTAAATCGAGTCCTGATTTTCCTGTCGTCGACCTGTAATCGTACTATCTGATAAATACATAAAAAATTCCGCTATTTGTTAAGCGAAGGTTTCAAAGAGAAGCTCTAACAATCCCATTTTTATCCTGTCGCCATCTTTTAACGGAACCACTTCTTCCCCAAGTTGCATTCCATTAACAATAGTCGGGTTTGTGTGGCTGAGGTTTTGAATCCACATCTGATTATCTTTATAAATGAACATCGCGTGTTCCCTGGAAACAGTTGAATATTCTTCCCGGTTGGCGATGGAAATATCACAATTGGGCGATTTTCCGATCGTAGCTGTGAAGCCGTCGTGAACAGGGGTTCCGCTGATGGGAAAGGTTTCGCCTTTATCATGGGCTTCGGATACAATGGTGATTCGGCCCGGTAGAATTTTCGCTGTTTTGGTGGGGGTTGACAAGATCAATGTGTCGTCTACTTCTTCATAATTCACCGGCTCATTAATGGCGTTCATTAAAATGTCCGGCTCCTGATTTCTTATTTTTTTAACATAAGTTGTCACGGCCACGCCAATGCCAAAAACAAATAACACGCCCAATAAAGAATAGAGCAAAGTATTATTTGATGATTCCTGGCCGATGGGAACTTTTGTATTGATAATTTTGATTTCCGGCAATTCACTTAAAAACGGAATACCGGCGGAATTAATGTATAAAACACCACATTTTGTCACTTCGGAATTGACATTGGGAACCTCGCTGTATCCCTGAATATCCAGGGTGGTGCCGTATTTTCCCTTGATCTGGTACCAGTTGGCTTCTTTGTAATGGCGGATAACGGTTCCGGTTATTTCCACAAATTCTTTTTTATACTGGTCAATATCATGGTGAAGTTTGATCAGGCTCTTGCTGATCTCGCTAATATCCTTATTCGTATTACCCTCCAGGGCAATAAAATTTAAATCATCGATTAATATCTGGCGGGATTTTTCACTGACAAAGGGTTGACCGGATTGGTAATCAGTGTATAATATACCCTCGATTTTATACCGCTCGCCAATCTCCGGCGCTTCATACGGTGTATGGATTTGTATTAATTTATTATCCTTTTTCCGCAGATAATAAGTAATCGTTGAGCTGGAACGATCGGATTTGGATACTTTTTCCGCGATGCCGATTGCCTCAAACCTTATCCCGATATTACCTCTTTGCTGGGGGAAAGCGAGAGAACCGATTAAATAAATTAAGGTTACAAATGTAATTTGATGAACCCTGACCTTCACAATATACCCTCCTTAACCAGTTGTTGTTGCATTGTATTGTAATATAGTGAGAGAGGAATAAGCTTTCAAGAAAAATTTATTTATATTTAGTTTAAAAAATTACAAACTAATAATAAATTGTTAATTTGTTAAAGTCCTTCTCGCATTTTGATCCCAAATCAGTTTTCTGTTGAATCAATTGTATTTTTAATTGCTATCTATTTCATTTTTATCGATCCAGTCGATTTGGACGATTGACTTGCCGCTCTGGCCGATTTTACTGGTGATCAGGGAAGTGGCGATATTATAGGCTTCTTCGCTGTGCTGAAATTTCACCTTTTTTGTGATCGTGCCGGAACCGGTCACAACATCAACGGTATCCGGGGTGTCTTCTTCGGGAACCGACAGATCTGCCAAAACAACCAGGTCCTGGAAGTCACGATTATCATTGTCCGCATACCATTTCGCTTTATCTTCCAAATAATCTTCTTCTTCAACATTCCGCTCGTACATATAATTATCCGGCGGGATTCCGTCATTTTGCCAGTTCGCTGAGAAATCACTGTAATCTTCATAAACATCATATGTGCTGCCGTAATAATTTTTAAGAATTTCATAATCTTCATATTCCGGTGTTCTCTCTATGTAGTAAGGATCCCAGGTATCATCAAAGGCTCCTTTGAATTCTTCATAAGAATCATACGGATAGGAAGAATTTAAGGTGTTGTAATCAAATAGAAAAATAGCCTGGTTTTCTGTAATCGTAATTTCACCGTCAGTGATATATCCCTCCAGAAAATCTTCAACACCGGTTTGTCCCGATGATCCCGCCATACCTGGAGCTGAGTCCCCATTCCGCAGAACACGCAGATGATCCGTATTGGATGTCGATGAAATGGTTTTATTGATACCATAATAGGATGAATAAAACCGTCCCGAGATTGTGATGGGTGTTCCGGCATCAAAACTACCGGGCACCTTGTAATAAAAACTGGACAATGGCGGCTGCCAGGCGCCGTCAACATGGGCATCTCCTTCCGCATATCGAACATCACTCCAGGTTTTTACTACCGAACCACCAATGGTTACCTTGACTTCTGTGGGGACATCGCCAACACCGCCGCTGCCGCTGAGTTCAGAGCCCAGCACCATAATGCTTGCTTCGAAATCCTGTCCCGGAATGACCTGCTCTTCGGTAATTTCAAACTGCACTTTTTCGCCTTTCATATTGACATTGGATTCATCGGGGGCGTCAATGATCAATGACCCCATTACTGTACTGGAATCTCCAAAAAACAAACTGACATTATTGCTATCCTGCTGGGCCGCGGCCAGTACAATGCCATTCCAGTTGATACTCGCTGAGTCCGTTGTTGAAAATGATCCGCCTAATATTAACACCCCGGTTCCCTGAACATCGCCTTCCAACTGGGTGTCTCCGTCCAGGTGGACAATTTTAGGACTGTCTTGTGTGCCATAGATGCCGGCCGGTAAATAGCCGGTTGTTACCGTGGTATCAGCATGACTGGAATAGAGATCAATATAAGCGGAGACGTCCTGATAATCATCGACTTTGTTTACGCTGGGGTCTGAGCCTTGTCCTTTTACTTTGACATGACTGCTGTCGGCAATGAGACTGCCTTTTAATAATGTTGTGTCCGCCTGGGTCAGGGTGACACCGTAGAGCGTGTCCCCGGTGCCGGCTGAACCGTCCAGATTCATATCCGCGCCGTTTATTTCCGAAGGGCCGTCCATTTGCAGATTCACCAGGGGAGAGTGGATTGTAACCGGTGATCGATTGTTGGGAATCTGAAAATCCCGGTAAATTACAATGGCTTCCAAAGGCTTTGTGATTCCGTCCCTGGTTTTGGAAATGCCGGTAATTTTTACACGTTTTTGAGGATATGGCAGATTGTCATTATGAGGCGTAATTGTCGCTTCCACTTCAACATCGTTCCAGTAGCTTTTGACAATATCCTGGCCCTGCATAATTCGGCGCTGAATCGCGTAATCAATGAAATCTTTGGAGGTAAAGTCCCGTGACAGCTTGTAAGCAATACCGGCCGTTTGCTCCACTGAATTTATATCAGTTTCATGTATCGTCTGATATATTATGCTGGCAATAATTATAAATCCCAGAACTAATATTAAACTCATTCGACCCATAATAAATCCTTTTCTGATCGTAACAGCCCAGATAAGCGCTTTTTCCTGTAGTTGTCTATTCCTATTGTCACCTACTGTTTTTTAATCTTAAACCGGATAATTCCGCAGTTGTCAGATTGCGGGTATTATCCGCTACAGAAAAAAACCTGTGCAGTTACTCTTTTAATCTTGAGTTGAAATAACGGTTTATCAAAGTTATTTTAAATAGCATTCAAACTAAAGGCAAGGTTTGTGCCGAGTTTCTTTTCTTAATATTCATATATTGATTTTTTCTTTAACAGTCCGTGTAATATAAAGGTTTTTTTAATTATTTACAAAATTCAATAAATTTTAATAATCTGCTGTTTAAAAAAAGCAGTATTTAGAATGAATGAAATACGGTTGGGAAGCCCGCTGAAGCGGACTGGTTTGTTTGGGCGTTCCATTTTCCACCATGTTGAAACATGGTGCTGGTCTGAGGGGGCCTTTTATAATCCTATGTGATTATGAAATGAAACCCTGGGACAGGAATCCGGCATCAGGATTTTTCGTAGAACGATTTTCCATAATCGTTTTTGATTTTTACCGGTAGGTGAAAATCAATCCTAAAATATGGAGATAATGCGAAAAATATGTAGTCACCGGCTTCGAACAAGATTAAATTTCCCGGATGGACCAGTAAGTTTAATAAACAAGCGATCCGCCAATTGACGGGTGAAAATCAATACTCCGTACGGTCTGTGAAGGCGTAAAATTTATTATTCCTAACTTCGAATGAAATCAAATTCCCCTACCGGGATAATTTGATAAGCGAATCAGATATTCGCTCTACATCCGCTCCAACCCCGGAGTTCCGGCCGGAACCAGGATTTTCCCTGATGGGGAACAGACTGTTTTTATATTTTCACTGAAAAGGACAATAGGAATTGTCCGCTACATTTTTTTGCAACGAGACTTTTGAGGCAGCCTCACGATGACCACTTCGAAGAAGATACAATAATCCTTTCAGAAAACAATAAATCCGTGTCCTAAAAGATTTTTTGTTAGAACACCAATCCCCGGAGGGTTATAAAT
>CAYYMT010000072.1:0-18512 GCA_964472715.1 uncultured bacterium
ACGGATATGAAATATTATTGAATTGATCCGTGTTATTCTGTAAAAATCCGTGTACGTAAAAAGCAATCTAATAGGTGAGCAAAAAAATTATGAATGAATTAAATAAATATTTGGTACAACCCGGCCTGCGCAAAGGACAGCATGTAATGGTCCATACCTCCTTTCGACAGCTACGATCTGCTTTCCAGGAGATTACGATTGAAGAATTCATCGAAACCTTAAAACAGAAAATTACGAAAGCAGGCTCGTTGATTATGCCGGCATTTACCTACTGCTTCAAGCGCAGCAATAGTGAACATGAAATTTTTGACCCTAAAAAAAGTCCTGGAAAGGTTGGCGCGGTTCCGGAAGTCTTTCGTCAGCAGTCCGATGTGGTCCGCACCTCATCGCCGACTCATTCATTTTCATTATGGGGAAAAATCACCAAGGAAATCAGCAAAGACAATACACCGGAAAGTCCGCTGGGCGCTGGTAGTGTGCCGGACTGGATGACCAATCAGGAGGGAAGTTATATTTTTTTGGTAGGCGTGGATTTTGGCTCCCTGAGTTACGGTCATTACCTGGAAAATATCACGCCAGTTTCCTGGGCTGATATTTCTCCCTGGGATTATATGGAGGTGGAAAAAATCGGCGCCTCAACATCAGGAAACCAAAAACTACGGGAACTCCCCGGTTGCAGTAAGCCATTCAGAAATTATGAGCAATATCTGTTGGATCAGCAGATTATCGAGTATCACGCTTATAATGGGTTAAAGAGTTTGTTTTTACCGGTAGATTTGCTTTATCGCCAAGGGTTGAAGTATTTTAATTCCCATCAGGATAAATTGCTCTGTCCGGCCGGGACTTGTCGGGCCTGTGATACGCGGCGGAAAAAATTAAAGGAGAAAATGTGATGGTTGGAAGTATACTGAAGTATACTTGCATTTATTTTAGATTATTTTTTCACCATGTTAAAACATGTTGCTATTCTGAATATCATCACGCTGGAATACTTTTCAGTTTAACAACACAATTCATTGTGGTGATTAATCCCCAACTACTAGCCAACACTAGTAGGCTTCAGCATAATTCCCAAACCAATTCTAAAAGAGTTTACTCATGAAAAAAATATCTATCTTACTGACCATATTGCTGATACTTTTTAATTGTGCTGAACAGACCCACCATTCCCGGCGTACAACATCAGAAAACCGCAATCAGTTTCGTAAAAAACTGGCCCAAGGAACCATCGAGCAATCCCTTCGCTCCGGTGATCCGGCAAAATGGTCCGGCGCATTTTGGGGAATGGGACTGGCACAATACCGGTCTGCCGTCTGTGATAGTTTTATTCACGCCAATGTCTCGAATTTATTGGCGTTTGACATAAATATTCAGCGGGAATTTCTGGAAGTCATTTACGGACTTTATCCTACTGAATTCCAAAATGCCATCACGAACCACATACATGAAACCAACCATCCCAAACTCTTCGCAATGATGGCAAATTATCTAATCCGTAATGACCAATCTATGACGGATGAAATCAAACAAACGCTGGTAGAAAAATTCCCCAATTGGCGGGAGAACGGGATTTTGATTTCCCTTCATTATAATTTGAACGAAACCAGTGATGAACTGCCGCCATTAATAGAATTACTGACCCATAATTTCAACAACAAGCCGGTCATTTTCAGTTTTCATCGTCAGAACCGGGACTACCAGGGATTGACCATTATTCGTAATTCTAACGGAAAATTTCTGCGGGATGAATTTGGCCGATTATTTCATATACCTCACTTGGCGCGGTCCAATTCCGCTTTGCCTACTTACATTACCAATGGCAATTCGCCCCAGGGAATTTATGGCATTCTAGGAACCGGTCAATCGGACAATGTTTTCATCGGCCCCAGCACAACCTTGCAATTACGGATGCCCTTCGAAACAACCATGACAGATTTTGACCAACCGCAGGAACAGCTCTGGCAAAAAGAGGTTTATCAGCAGCTGTTACCGGAAAGTTGGCGGGATTATTTTCCTGTTTACGGCACCTATTATGCGGGCATGGCCGGGCGTAGCGCTATTATTGCCCACGGTACCACGATTGATCCGGAATTTTACACAGGTCTCCCCTTTTATCCGAATACACCTTCACTGGGATGTATTACAGCAACAGAATTATGGTCAGAAAAAACCGGGAATTTGATCTATTCCGACCAACAATCATTAATGCGGGCCTGGGAAAGTCTCAATGCAAAGCGTGGATATTTTATATTAATTGAAATCGATGATAAACAGAGAGATGTAACACTGAACGATGTGTTGCCAATAATAATGAAAAGTCATTACTTACAGAAATCATCGTAGGTGACAATTCGAATTGTCGCTTACGTCTTAATGATAGGTCAGCAATAAAAATGGAGAGAATATGACAATACTGGATTTTACAATCGTTGTGGTTTATTTATTAGCCATGATCCTGATCGGATTATATTTTCAGAAAAAAGCTTCTTCGGATATTGATTCCTATTTTTTGGGAAATCGCAGCCTGCCCTGGTGGGTCCTTGGCGCTTCCGGTATGGCGTCGAATCTGGACATCAGCGGCACCATGATCAATACCGCCTTCATCTATGCACTGGGGGCCATGGGATTTTTCGTGGAAATCCGTGGCGGAATCGTGCTGATCATGGCCTTTCTCATGATCTTTATGGGTAAATGGAACCGCCGTGCTGAAGTAATGACTTTGGCCGAATGGATGAAACTCCGGTTCGGTGACGGCACCGAAGGTAAAATCGCCCGCTTGATCGCGGCTATTTCCGTATTGGTCAGTTCTGTGGCAATTGTCACCTATTTCGCTGTGGGTGCCGGAAAGTTTGTCGGTGAATTCCTGGGTATTCCCGCTTTTCTGGGTTTTCCGTCACAATTTTGGGCCGCTTCCTTGATGATTTTTCTGGCGTTGATCTATACGGTTGCCAGTGGATTATATGGTGTGGTCTGGACCGATGTTTTCCAGGGAGTTTTGATATTTTTTACCATTATCACGATTTGTATTATCGCAGTTGTCAGTTTTGATCTGCCGGACATATTTTCCATTTCCGTCCCCCTTCGTGACGGAGGCTATGTGGCGGTGGAAACCACCAAAGAATCCTGGACCAACTTCCTGCCCAAATGGAACCTGAACTTTCCGGAAAATTCCACTTACTCGATCTTTAATCTTTTTGGGTTGACCATTATTTTTTATCTGATCAAAACCGTGATCGAAGGCAGCGCCGGTACCAGCGGCTACATGATTCAGCGTTTTTTCGCAGCCCGGTCTGATCGCGATGCCGGATTGCTTTCCATGTTCTGGACTTTTCTGCTCTCCTTGCGCTGGCCTTTTGTGGCGTCAATCGCCATTATGGGCATTTCCCTGGGTGTCAAAAACGGACAGCCGATTCAGGACCCTGAAACTGTTTTACCGATCGTAATTAATAATCTTGTTCCCGTTGGCCTGAAAGGTCTTTTGGTTGCCGGTTTAATGGCTGCCGGGATGTCTACCTTTGATTCGGTCATCAATTCCGGCGCATCCTATTGGGTAAAGGACATTTACCAGGCCTTTATCAATCCCAGGGCAACCGGAAAACAGCTGATGCTTCACAGTCGGTTGGCTTCTATTCTCATGGTCGTAATCGGGTTGTTTCTGACCCTGGTGATCACCAATATCAATGAAATTTGGGCGTGGATAACCATGAGCATAGGGGCCGGATTGATCATTCCCCTGCTTCTGCGTTGGTATTGGTGGCGGTTGAATGGTTACGGTTTTGCGCTGGGAACCTTGGGCGGTATGATCGCGGCTATTGTTCAGAAATTGGTCTTTCCTGATTTTCCCGATTATATGTCATTTATTTTCACCAGCGGCATTTCACTGATCGCTACGATTGCAGGCACGTACCTAACCAAACCGACTGATGATGAAGTGCTATTTAAATTTTATAAAAAGACCCGGCCCTTTGGATTCTGGCATCGGGTCAGGAAGCAAATTCCATCACCGAAAATGGCGCAGATCGATGCTGAGAACAAGCGTGACATCATAGCTGTCATCTTTGCAGTTCCCTGGCAACTGACCATGTTTCTGACGGTTATGATGGTGATCATGGGGCGCTGGGATTTATTCGGCTTGCTATTATTGACATTCCTGCTGCTGTCCACCGGGCTTTATTATTTTTGGTTTCGGCATTTGAGCACGGAAGTGAATATGGATGAATGAAACATTGGAGGACTATGTAGAAATTTCCATATTCGTTTTTGATTTTAGCCCGGTAGGGAAAAATCAATACTAAAACCTGTAGATAATGTGGAAAACTACCGGTTCCTACTCCGGAAGTAATCCAATTTTAGGATCGACCCAAAAATCGGATAAGCGAATCGGCGCTCTAAAATCTATCAGTTCCCGCTTCAGACAGAGGAACACCATTTCAAAGGTCTTTCAGACCATTTGAAAGGCGAGGAGTTGCAGAACATGCATTCTGCTTGTTTATCAAATTATTCGATCGATTCAAATAATTTGATTATTTTTTTATGATAAAAATAAGAAAAGCATTCCTCTTGAAAATATTTTCACCAATATAACCCCAAAGGTGTTTCACTCCTCTGGGGTTTTGGAAATTAGCAATATAGTCCTATTTCGTGATCTCTAAAACCAGTTTTTCAACTGGCGCGACTACCATCAATTCCGTGCCGGCCACTTGTTCCTTTGCATTTTCAAGACTCTTCAATACATTCTTTTTCCAGAAAATTGACGGTTTCTTCTGGCTTTTAATATATTCCAGCGTTTGAATACCGATTTCAGAAACTGTGGTTAATTTTTTTGACATGGGCAAAATTTCATTTAGTACCGGTGATTTCCCGGCCAGTGCTTCCAGCTGCGGTTCATTTTTTTTCCAATGGAGAAGTTGTCCGCGAATCGCTTGTTCATATTCCTGATCATAACCGGATTCAATGTATTGGTCGATTAATTTTGCAAATTCTCTGGGAATTTTCTGGTCAGGCCGCGAAGCGTCGACAACTCTGCTGAGGGGTGTATGGGATTGATATTTTCCGTCAAAATGTTGGTGACGCTTATAGATTTTTAGCATTTCCACAACATCAACCAGTGTTCTAAGGGGTTCGGTTTGCTGATTATTAGTCAGTCGCCGCAAAAACATTTCGTAATTTTTAATGTGGGTCAAACCATGTTCTTCCAGGCGAAAACTGATATATTCCAGCCGGCGGTGCATGTCTTCAACATCCTTCACCTCAGCCGGAGACCAAAAGCGCTCGGCAATTGCCGCTGTTCTCGGCCAAATTCGGGAATCAATGACATCGCTGTCAGTGAACTCGCTCCACATGGTGGCTTCACCACCGAGGATGTTTTGTTTTTGTTCATCCGTCAGATCACTATCAGCAGGTACCGGGTCAATTAAATAATGGTCTTTGGTTGGTTTGACCAGATCAATGTAATAGCCCTTTGATAAAATTGTCTGATAGCCTTTTTTAGCGGCTTCCATCAGGTATTTTTGACCACGCCAGGATTGGATCACACTTTCTTTGGGCAGATCCGGTTGTAGTATCTCATCCCAGCCGATCATTTTTTTATTATATTTGGTCAGAATATTCAGCACCCGTTTATTGAAATAGGTCTGCAATTCGTGTTTGTCCTCGATATTATTGTCCTGCTTGAATTGCTGGATTTCTTCATTGGCAGCCCAGTGAACGCCATTGTTTTCATCACCGCCAATATGAAAATAAGGATCCGGAAAGAGGGCTGTCATTTCCGCGAATAATTCATCCAGAAATTTATAGGTAAAGGGTTTGGCCGGATTCAGTACCGGGTCTTTGACCCCCCACCCCCGTTCCAGCGTGATTTCTTCGTCAGAACTTCCCAGTTCAGGATAGGCCACGATAAATGCGGTGGTATGGGCTGGAACGTCAAATTCGGGAACCACACGAATCCCTCTTGCCCTGGCATATTCTATAATTTCTCTGATCTGGTTATGAGTGAAATATTCTCCATCCGAGGCCTCCAGGTGTAATTTCGGGAAGGTTTTGCTTTCCACACGAAATCCCTGATCATCGGAGAGATGAAGATGCAACACATTGAGTTTCACGGCAGCCATGGCATCAAGATTTCGTTTGATGACACCGACATCATGAAAATGGCGGCTGACGTCGATCATTAAGCCACGCCAGGGAAATCTGGGGTCATCGGTAATCTCAACAGTCGGGAAAAAATATCCCTCTTCATCAGCGTCCAGTAACTGAATGAAGGTCTCCAATCCCCGCATTGCCCCAATATCGGTTTCGGCTTTGATTGCTATACCATCCTTTGTTACGGCCAGCCGGTAGGATTCATCTTCTCCCAACAGCAATCGTCCTCTGCGATTAGTCTCGATAGTCAGGGTTGGCTTTTGAACTTCTTCATCAATTCTCAATACATCCTGGTAGAAAAGTAATCCGGTACGTTTGTCCAATCGTCTTAGTACACGGGTGGCATATTTATACAGGTCATCGCCGTTATATGAGAGTATGTCAATTTTAAAATTCCTGTCTATATACAGTTTATCACCGGTTAATTCAAAGGCTTTGGGTACCGGCATCAGGTTTAAGGTTTTCGATTGCTGTCCTTTTACTAAATTAAAAAACAAAATAATAACAAAGATAAGTTGAATAAAAAATGGTCTAACTGGCATGTTTCCCCCGAATTTTAGATTAAAAAAACCACAGGATCAATAAATAATCCTGTGGTTGAAAATATAATAAGATGATTTAATAATCAAATAATTTTTTTACCAAAAAACAGAGTACAGGACAACCAAAATTAAACCTATAATGATGGCGCTGGTATTGAAGGCCCAGTGGGTTTCAAATAATTTCCTGGAAATTTTAATGCCGTCTTTATCATCTTTGCCTTTATTTTCAATATAACTGATGACAGCAATAATGATCATTGTTGCGATCCAGGTGATCATCATCTGGTGCATCCATGGCATTGCTGTGGCCAGTTTTAATGATAAAGCAATGACCAGTGATAAAATTGCGCCCCAGATGGCGCCATTATTGGTGGCTTTCTTATAAAATAAGCCCATGATAAATACCCCTAAAACGCCGGGGCTCACCAAACCGGTGTATTCCTGGATATACTGAAACATTTCCTTGATGGAGCCCAGCAGCGGTGCTACAAGACAAGCAATGACCAATGCGACAAAAACGGTAATCCGGCCAACTTTGACCAAATGTTTATTATTGTCCGGATTTTTGGCCAGATAGGGTTTATAAATATCCATTGTAAAAATTGTCGAAGTGGAATTCAGCATAGAGGCCAGTGACGAAACGATGGCCGCTGCCAGGGCCGCCAGTACCAGGCCTTTAAAACCAACCGGCACGAACTGACTGATCAGCCACGGATAGGCTTTGTCGTAATTAACCCCTTCAGCTGTGGAGAAAGCTTCCTGTACACCAGGAATTATGGCTGTTCCTGCCGGCTGTGTATAAAGGACATAGGCCACAATACCGGGAATAACAACGATCACGGGAATGATCAGTTTCAGAAAGGCGGCAAAAGCGATTCCCCGCTGAGATTCTTTTAGTGACTTGGCAGCAAAGGTACGCTGAATAATATATTGGTTGAATCCCCAGTAATAAAGATTGGCGACCCACATCCCGCCCACGAGTACAGCGATACCGGGCAGGTCATTGTAACTTTTGTGCCCCTTTTCGAGGATCATATGGAAATGGTCCCCGGCGGTATTGTAAATATGACTGAGTCCGGCGAATACACCACCATCCGGCGTCACATTATTCAAAGCGATAACAGATGTGATCATCCCGCCGATCACCAGCAGAATAACCTGAATGACATCGGTCCAGGCCACCGCCGACAATCCGCCCCACAGAGAATAAGCAGCAGCAAAAAAGGCCAGTCCCAGAATTCCATGAATGATATAATCGCCATTACCTGTTGCCAGTATCGTATCCAGAGCTTTGGCGCCCAAAAATAATACCGAGGTCAGATTGACGAAAACAAATAAGCCAATCCAGAAAATCGCCAGAATGGTTTTAAGATTTTTACTGTAACGGGCTTCTACAAATTCTGGTATGGTATAGATCTTTTTTTCGATAAAAATCGGCAGGAAAAATTTCCCAACAATCAACAGGGTAATAGCAGCCATCCATTCATAGGAGGCAATTGCCAAACCAATGGAAAATCCCGATCCTGACATTCCGATAAACTGTTCCGCTGAAATATTGGCGGCAATCAATGACGCGCCGATGGCCCACCACGGCAATGATTTTCCGGCTAAAAAATAGTCTTCTGTGGTTTTTTCAGTTCCCTTTTTTGTGCGGGAAACCCAGAGGCCGACACTGACAATTAAAATTGCATAGGCGGCAAAAATAACATAATCAATTAATGTGAAATCCATAAATTCCCTCTTTTTTAAAAGATTACTTCTACCCTCTTAATTAACAGAATTCTAACCATATCCCTGTCGAAAAACAAGAATAATTTTAAAAATCGAAAAAATACTTTGAAAGGGTAATATACAAAAAAATGTAACCGATTACATTAATTTTTTTGATTGTCAGCAAAGTTTCTCTTATGCTGACAATTTACGATCCGGGTGTCCAATCTGGCAGGAGCGCGGATTTATAATCCGCAACTTTTTATTTGTAGAATGAAAACAGAGAAAATAAGAATTTTCCGTCTTGACAGTAAGTAGAGAAAGTTGATTTTTCCCTATCGGGTAAAAATCAAAAATGATTACAGAAAATTGGTGTTCTGCAAAAAAAATCTTTCATCTTTATATTTAAAATAATAAATTATCATTGAATAATTGTTCAATCAATAATCAGGAGAATAATGGGACGAAATAAAAAAATCAATGAACAAATGAAAGATGAACGGAAGCAGCAGATCTTTTTCAGTGCCTTAAAATTATTCGCACGAAGAGGATTATCGGCTACCAAAATATCCGATATTGCCAAAGATGCTAATTTTTCCCAGGGACTGATCTATCATTACTTCAAGTCCAAAGACGAAATCTTTGTTCAACTTATAAAAATGGCCTTTGTTAAACTGAACAGCGCGGCTGAACAACTGGAAAATTTTGATCTGCCGCCCTTACAAAAAATAAAAATAGCCTATGAAACTCTTATGAAAGGTCTGGTGAATAATGATGATGCCGCCCTGACTCATTTACTGATTGCCACTTCATCCGCTTCTGATTCCATACCTTTGGAGGCGCGGCGAATCATTGAAAATGAATACCATTTTCCCTACAAGGTGATGACACGAATTATTACCGCCGGACAAAAGGAAGGAACAATTATTCAAAAAAATCCTGAAGAATTGGCTCTGCTTTTCTGGTCAACCATTCGCGGCCTTTCTATTTACCGGGCTATTCATGAGGAAAGTTTTATGATTCCGGATGGTGATATTATATTGAAAATGTTTAAAAATAAGGAAAAATGTAATGGCGAGTTTGCGTAGTCAACTACTTTTATTTATGCTCAGGCATAAGAATTTATTCAAAGGGAAATCAAAGCGTTTAACCCGAATTGATACAGAGGAGGATATTTACCGTTTTCGTGAAATAGTCGAAAAAGAAGCGGAAAAATTCGCTAAACTTCCCAAAGACCTGAAAGTGGAACCGATTGATATCGAAGGATTGTATGCCGAGTGGCTGAAAATCGATCATTCTCCGGTAAAAAAAGCAATTCTCTATTTTCATGGTGGCGGACTGGTATCCGGTTCTGCAAAATCCCATCGTGGCATTGTGGCCAAATTTGTGAAAGCCACAGGTATAAATGCGCTGACTTTTGATTATGCCCTGGCACCGGAAAATCCCTATCCGGCAGGGCTGAATGATGCGCTGAAAGCCTATGGAATTTTGCAGGAAATTGTCAAGGATTCCCAAAATATTATACTTATGGGAGATTCCGGAGGCGGTAATCTAATATTCTCACTATTACTACTCCTAAAACAAAAATCCATAGACTTTCCGGCCGGCGCGATTACTCTGTCAGCCTGGACAGACCTGACAAACTCCGGTGAATCCAATGTCACTAATCGCCCGGTTGATAAACTTACCATAGAGAATGCCAATGAGATGTTCAGCAGGGCCTATTGTAATGGCAAGGACCCGAAGGATCCGTTAATATCACCCCTGTTTGGTGATCTTTCCGGTTTACCGCCATTATTAATGTTTGCGGGGGATGATGAAGTAATGCGCGATGATACAGTACGTTTTGCCCGGAAAGCCAAAGAGGCCGGTGTTGAGGTTCAGGTTGTTGTAAAAGAAGGTATGTTTCACTGCTACCCGGCAGTAGCGCCATTGATACCGGAAGCCAATGATGCCATGGATAAGATCGTTTCTTTTATGAATCGGCATTTGTAAAAAATATGTTTCCCGGAGGTTCCTTTACAAATTTTATACGATCAGGTGGTCTTTCTATGACATCACAGCAATCCTTGCGATCCGGCAATTGCCGGAAGGTTATAACTCAAAGGTTTAAAAAACTTAGTACCATTTACCAGACCTTCACGGTTAGACAAATCCATTGTTATTTGAGCCGGGCTGAAGTATATTTTCTCCATGGAAGAATTTTTTAAAAAAATCGGTCGGAAAACCGGTGAACTCTACAACCGGGGCAGATGGTACTGGAAGTCCTCATCAGGTACTGAAGCCGAAGCCATTGAAGCCGAATATATCCTTGGCAAAAATCTCGCGCGGGATTTGATTTCAGATATTTCTATCGACACCAATCCCGATCTTAATGAATTGTTGCTTAATATCGGTAAGGAACTGGAATATCCCCTGAAAAATAAAAAGCGAAAATTTCATTTTTATATTCACTATACAAAAGACGTCAACGCCTATGCACTCCCCGGCGGATTTATATTCATAACGTACGGACTGCTGAAGCAAATCAAAAATGAGCCCGATGAAATAGCCTTTGTGCTGGCCCATGAGATGATGCATGTGGTGCTCAACCATCCCATCCAGCGAATCTACAATGGATATGGCACCAAAATACTAAATGTCGTGCTGAATAAATACACGAAGATGGGAGCAATCTCCAAACAGGTGCTGGGACAATTCATGAATAGCAATTATTCCCGGGACAATGAGTTTGAAGCCGATGCCGGTGGCGCCGCGCTGATGAAAGCCGCCGGATTTAACAGTGAAAAAGCCTCCAATTTACTCTCACGTTTAGAAAGCCAGTCCAAAAAAAGGCCGAATTTATTTTCCTATTTCGCGTCTCATCCACCGATTGAAAAGCGAGTAGAAAAGTTGATAAAAAGAGTAAGATAACTAAAAGGATGTTCCTTATCAGTCATTAATAAAAGTTTATCTTAAGGAACGAATCGATCAGGAATTAAAATACATACGATAATTACTGCCAATATTCCTTTATTTGGATTTGTATTTCCCTCATTTCTTTTATATTCTATTATTAGAACAATGAATAAAACTATTGAGGAATACTTATGTTGAAAAAATTTTTACCCTGGCGATTTTTTATAAAACGGTCAGCCAAGCGATTTGGTATTATTGATCCGGTTAATTTCCTGGCGCGATTGCGGCGGTTTTCCCAACCTTCTGAGGTTCAGGAACCCATCGAATTACTGCGGGCCGGGATCATCTTTCACGCCCGTGGCCTGATCAACACCAAAGCGATTCAGTACAATCTGGATTGGGTCTGGCCCTTTTGGGTGGAAAAACAATTTAATCCCAATGACCCATCTTTCATACCCAGAGGGTTTTCTTTTAGCCATATCAATATGACACACCGGAACTGGACTGCAGTCGGACTGCCGGACTTACCGCTTTATCCGATAGTTGACCCCCGTGGTATGGTAACTCCACTACATGACGGGTGGTCATTGGATTTTTGGATCATTACAAAATCGGGAAACCGCCTGATTCCATCAAAATTAAAACATGCTGATCAAAAACTCACGATGGACGATAATCTGGTCGTCAAAACTTTTTCCAGTCATTTGGATATGAACCTGGTAACAGCGACTAAGGTCGTGGCTAACGAAGGTGAACCGGAAATTCATATTAATCTGAAAGCCTCATCCGATGAACCGGCTTACCTGGCCGCAACAGTCCGGCCCTATAATCCCGAAGGCGTACAGTTTGTTGAAACAATCCAATGGGATGATTCCCGGCAAAGATTGATTGTTAATGATGATACGGAAATCATTCCGGCAGAAAATCCCGGTAAAGTCTTCTTTTCCGATTATTATCATGGCGATGTGTTGCATAAAATTCAGGAAACGCCAAAAGATACAAAAGTTAAATGTAATGTAGGCATGGCTACCGCTGCCATGCTCTTTGATATTGACGGAAGCCAAAAAGAGGTGAATTTACGAATCCCCTTACAAGTGGAATATAAAAAACAATATTCCGGCGAAATTGATCTTTCCAATACCTGGCCGGATATTTTAGAAAAAACAGCAGAATTGTCAATCCCCGATGAAAAAATCCAGTTTTTGTATGATTCGGCGATCCGGACAATGATATTGCTCTCAGCAGATAAAGTTGTGCCGGGCCCTTATACATACAAACGCTTTTGGATTCGTGACGCCGCCTACATGATCAATACCTTGTTGACTATCGGTTGTGAAGACCGGGCAAAAAGACTGCTGGAAGATTTTTTCGAATTGCAAAAAAGGAATGGCTATTTTCAATCCCAGGAAGGTGAATGGGATTCCAATGGCCAGGCATTGTGGATATTGGCCCGTTATCACCAGTTGTCAGGAAAAGAGTTTGAAGAGGATTGGCTGAAAGCGATAAATAAAGCGATCAAATGGATCAAAAAGAAGCGGTTGAATGCGCCGGACAAACCCCATGACGGATTACTGCCGCCGGGATTCAGTGCCGAACATCTCGGGCCCAATGATTATTTCTACTGGGATGATTTTTGGAGTATTGCCGGGCTTAAAGCTATTGCCAAAACCTTAAAGAACCATGGTCAGCAGGAAAAAGCAAAAGAAACTCAGGAATTGGCTGATGATTTTGAGCAGTCTGTATTCCGGAGCATTGACAATATATCTGATATCAGGAAAAAAGGCGGCATTCCGGCTTCTCCTTACCGTCGTATGGATTCAGGAGCAGTTGGTTCCCTGGTCGCAGACTATCCTTTACAATTGACCCCGCCTGAAAACAGCCGAATCAATAATACCGTGGAATTTTTATTGAATAATTGCTTTCAGTCCGGTGGTTTTTTTCAGGATATGATCCACTCGGGAATCAATGCTTATCTCTCATTGGAAATCGCGCAAACCCTGCTGCGAAAAAATGACCAAAGGTACCGGGAAATCATAGATGCTGTGGCGGAACTGGCTACCACTACCGGACAATGGCCCGAAGCCATTCATCCCCTCACCCTGGGTGGCTGCATGGGGGATGGACAGCATGGCTGGGCAGCAGCGGAATGGATCATGATGATCCGAAATTTATTCATTCGTGAAGAAGAAGATAAACTGATCATTGGTGCGGGTATTTTTCCAAAGTGGCTGAACGGCAAAGATGAACTGCGCTTTGGGCCAACTTCAACTCCCCACGGGAAAATATCAGTGCGCTTCTATTTTGAGAAAACGGAACTTTTTCTTGAACTCAAAGTAAACTGGCATAATGAAGCGCCGGCAGTTATTGTAAACCTGCCAGGGTATCAGGAAGTAAAAATAAAGAATTTTGATCAACCTTTTCAACTGAAGGAGATTTAAATTGAATATTTGTATGTTTACCAATACTTATTATCCTCATGTGGGGGGCGTGGCGAGATCCGTTCGATTTTTTGCTGAGGATCTGCGGAAAATGGGGCACAATGTCCTGATCATCGCACCGACTTTTGAAGGCTATGATGAAAAAAGTGAACGTCAAAATGAAATATTGCGGGTACCTGCCATTCAAAATTTCAATGGCAGCGACTTTTCTGTACGCATTGCGCTGCCTTTTCTGATTGATGAAAAAATAGATGAATTTCAGCCTGATATTATTCACAGCAATCATCCTTTTTTATTGGGTGATGCTGCATTGCGGGCGGCCCATCGCCGGGAATTACCCATTGTGTTTACCCATCATACCCGGTATGAAGATTATACTCACTATGTCCCTCTGGATTCCAAATTACTGAAAAAATATGTGATCAATTTGGCAACAGAATACGCCAATTACTGTACCGGGGTCATTGCGCCCAGCGGAAGTATAAAAAAACTGATTACAAACCGTGGTGTCAAAAAGCCGGTTAAAGTCATTCCCACCGGTGTAGATATGGAATTTTTTAAGCAAGGTAATGGCCGGGATTATCGTAACAAAATTGATTTATCTGTGGATACATTGGTAATTGGGCATGTCGGTCGATTGGCACCTGAAAAAAATCTGTCCTTTCTGGCGCGGTCAGTGGCAGAATTTCTAAAGGATAAGGACAAGGCGGTTTTCATGGTCGCCGGAAGCGGACCTGATGAATCGACAATTCAACAAATATTCAAAGAAAAAAATATTGCGGATAAACTAGTCATGCCCGGCACGGTCAAAGGAGATGAACTCAGTGATTTTTATAATGCCATGGACATCTTTGTTTTTGCTTCCAAAACAGAAACTCAGGGAATGGTGCTTACTGAGGCTATGGCGGCTGGAAAACCGGTTGTGGCGCTGGAAGCATCCGGAGTGCGGGATGTAATACGGGATGGTGAAAATGGCTATATGCTGCCAGAATATGCCTCTGCAGAAGAATTCGCTGATGCCATTAAAAAATTGGCCGGCTCAATGAAAAATACTGATCACTGGCAAAAGGCGGCGCTGAAAACCGCCAATGAATTTTCACGGCAGAATTCTGCTCAAAAAGTGAAACAATTTTACAAGTTGATGATTTCCCGGACAAACGGCACTAATAGTTTCGGGCAGAAAGAACAGGATGATTGGGACTATTCTATGCAAATGCTGAAAACCGAATGGGAATTGATTGCGCAAAAAGCCCGGGTTGCCAAAGAAGCAATCGAGGATACGCTTTTGTCGACTTCGAAAAAGAAGTAAAAGAAAGGTAAATAAGATTCGTGAAAAAAAATAATAATAAACAAAAGGGCATTATTATAATACAAATAGACGGCTTAAGTAAAAATCACCTGAAGGCCGCCATAGAAAAGAAAAAGATGCCCTTTTTGACGAAACTTTTGACAAAACAGAAATATGAAGTCTATCCCATGTACACCGGTGTACCCACCACAACTCCGGCGGTTCAGGGTGAATTATTTTATGGTGTTAAAACAATTGTGCCTTCCTTTAGTTTTCGTGACCATGAAATAAAAGAAATCCGACGCATGTATTTTCCTGAAGACGCCACCAGTGTCGAAAAAAAATTGTCCGGGATGGGAAAACCGCTTTTAAAGAATGGTAGTTCCTATGGCAATATTTATTCCGGGGGCGCTTTAAAAGCCAATTATTGTATTGTTTCCTTTGGTAAGGAAAGGCTTCTGAAGGCTTTGTCACTCAAAAATATTGTTATGAATTTGTATAATTCCATTAAGACATTCTTGAAGTCTGTTCTTTTCCTGGTGGCGGAATTATTCCTGGGGGTTTATGATTTTATCAAGGGAATCTTTTACCGGAATAATTTTTTTCAGGAATTTAAGTTTATTGGGAGCCGGCTGGCGATCACCATACTGCTCCGGGACAGAATGAAGGATAGTGTCAAGTATGATATACTGCAAGGCGTTGAAATTATGCATGTTAATTTTATGGGATATGATGAACATGCCCATCGCCGCGGCCCTTCTTCCGGATTTGCTTATTGGGTATTAAAAGGTATTGACCGGGCCATTAAAGATATTTGGAAAACAGCACAAAAATCAAAAATTCGTGATTATAAAGTAGTTATAATTTCTGATCATGGGCAGGAAGATATCATAGACTATCCAAAAATTACCGGAAAAAGTATGAATGATGCTGTTGATGATGTTTTTGTTAATGAAAAAAGTGACTCGCCTGATGAAAAACATGGAATTCAGAACCTCAGATCGGTTTTGCTTGATAAAAAATTTTTCCAAAACCTCAGTTCCTTTATAAACTTCAAAAATAGTCCGCAAAGATTGATGGCTACTGCCATTGGCCCACTGGGTCATATTTATCTAAAAGAGGCCGTAAGACCGGAAAGAAAACAGGAATATGCAAAACGATTGGTGCAAGAAGCTAATATTCCCCTGGTCTTGTATACCGGAGAATCGGAAAAAGTAATGGCTGCCATTCCGGAAGGTGTCTATGAATTGGCGGACAAAAAAGCAAAAGTATTGGGTGAAAAACATCCCTATTTAAACGAGGTTGCTACGGATCTGATCAGGGTTGTCAGGCACGAAGATGCCGGTGATTTTGTCATTTCCGGCTGGCGCCCTGATGATAAACCGGTCTCTTTTGTTGTTCAGAATGGTGCTCATGGCGGACCGGGAATGGCTGAAACCGACGCTTTTGTGCTTAAACCCAATAGTTTTGATATGAAACTGCCGGAAGAGCGATCATACTATAAATTGAATGAATTGCGCCAGGCGGTTTTAAGATACCTGGAAAGGATCTGATTTTAACAGCTATGTCTGAATCCAAAAAAGAATTTTTCCGGCTCATGTCCTACAATATTCACAGTTGTGTCGGTACTGACAAACATATCAGCCACCGCCGCATCGCCAAAGTTATCGCTCGCTATAGCCCGGACTTTGTCGCTTTACAGGAAGTTGATTTTATGAAAAAGCGCAGTGATAAAATTGATCAGGCCAAACTGATCGCTGAAGATTTGAATATGGAGTATCACTATCAGCCTTCACTGGAACATAACGGTGAAAAGTATGGCATCGCCTTTCTGACTCATTTTCCCTTTGAGAAAATCAAGGCGGAAATTCTTCCCGGCATGCAGCATAAAAGAAAAATCGAACCCCGCAGCGCGATCTGGATAAAAGTGGATTTGCAGGATAAATATTTAAATATCATCAGCACTCACCTGGGGTTGAGAAAGAAAGAACGGCGAATCCAGACGGATACACTGCTGGGCGGAAAATGGCTGGGCCGGATTAACGGAGAACCGGTGGCGATCTGTGGTGATTTCAATACCACACCCTGGTCGAAATTATATAAAAATATTGCTGATAAATACCCTGATGTACAAAAGATCACCAGTGGTAAAGTATCCCGTACTTTTCCTTCCCGCTGGCCTTTAGTGAGAATTGATCACGTTTTTATCAGTCATCATATTGAACTGAAAGCCGTCAAAGTACCCAAAACGAAATTGACTCGAATAGCGTCGGATCATTTACCGATCATTGTTGATATTAAACTTTAAAAATGATTAATGCTTATGATTATAGGCTTTTTCAAACTTATTGATCAACTCATTTAACTGCTCAATATGTTCCAGATCAATTGTTTGCTTAGCCTTCATGGCATGAACCATAATTTTATGCAGTAATTCCAACTGTTTTTGATAATTTTCGTAAGCGTGATCATTGCTTTTATCAACTGGTTTTACCCGTTGCGCCATAAAATAATAGGTAACGATTTCTGATAACTGATTGGCATGATCATCTTTATTCATCACCCAGCGAATCAGTTGGTTTTCATTTTTTCCGGTGCCTTCTGACAAAGCCTTAATTTCCTTCATTGATTTATCAATGGTTTCCACATGCTCCCGCATTAATTTAAAACGCACCTCATCGTCATAAATTCCACAGGGGATTTGGCAATGGGCTGATAAAACCACAGGTGTAATCATTAAAATAAGAAAAAGTGTAATAAAAAATTTTTTAGGCATGAGTTACTCCTTAATTTTTTAGTATGATATTATATAAGATATAAATTACTAACAAATTAGCAAATTATTCTTTTAGATATTATGAATTTTGCAGCAGATACAGATGTTGATCAGACTGATCAGGTACAGGTACCCGAAACCTCTATCGACGGTAATTATCCGATTCCCTTTAATCCAACGACGAATTTTAAAATTTACCTGGAAACAAATTATTGAGCGGCGTATGAATGCTTAAAATCTATAACATCCCAGGACGTTTGGTTGCGGTGATTGATATTTCCCATCTGCAGCCCGGCTGGAATTCAGTGCTATTTTGATCCTGATCTTTTCTTTCCCAGCTTCGGAACCAATCCAATTTTTGGGATCGACCCAAAAATCGAATAAGCGAAAGGTGCTCTACATTCCTCACAACCGGCGAGTTTTTTGTATAATGACCTTTCAGGTAGTTTAATGTCTGTCTGAGCGATAAAACATACAGCAATAGAATTTGATTACTTTTATTTGCTTATAGCAACGTTACACAAGCAGGATGCTTATGCTGCCATTCTCCAACTTTCAAGGTCTCGCAACCCCAGGGTTTATCTGCTATAGATTTCGATTGGCTTCAGCTTTCAACCTGGTGGAAAAGGACTCTTCATTTATATAAGGAAAAGAATATATTTGAAAAAAATCAAAAAAATATTTGCACTCCAAAAATTATATATTATATTATGATGTAA
>CAYYMT010000073.1:0-17027 GCA_964472715.1 uncultured bacterium
AATATTTTAATAACAAGCAAAAAGGTTAATGAAAATGGAAGATATCACAACTTTTGAAGAGCATTTAGATAATAGATATGGAGAAATCGGAACTCCTGAGCGTACTGAATTTGAAATAAAAGCCAAATCTTTTGCTATCGGAGAAATCTTACGGGAGGCGAGAAAAGAAGCAAAAATGACACAGGAAGAATTAGCCAGAAAAACCGGTACTCAAAAAAGTTTTATATCCAGAATAGAAAATGGTCATAGTGATATACAGCTTTCAACATTGTATAGAATTGTCGAATTGGGATTTGGTAAAAAGGTAAATTTGACTATTGGATAATATCAATCTTTTCCATAAAAGTTTTTTCTCCATGAACACTCGTTTTGAGGTGGTTTCCTATGGCAAAGATACTGATATATTCAAAAGGATTTTTGACAAAATCGAAGATCGGGTCAAGGCCCTGGAAAAAGTAATCAGTTGTTATGATAAATCCGGCGAGGTTTACCGAATAAATCATGAGCAACCGGTTCAATTTTTTGAATTGTCCGAAGCGTTAATGGAAATCATTCGTAGGTGTGACTCTTATAAGTTGAAAACCAATGGCTGCTTTGACTATTGCTTTCCTGACAAATTTGTCTATGAAAAAGAATTGATGTTGTCTAAGTCCGGAAGTGAAAAAATCGAAATTAGTAGCCGGCAATTCCGATTCACAGACACCGGTTTCGCGCTGGATTTTGGCGCTATCGGAAAGGGGCTGGCGTTGGAACGGGTAGCAGGATTACTGTCAGAGCATGAGATAGCCAACTGTTTTATCAGTTTCGGCGACAGCAGCATCCTGACCCGTGGAAAACATCCCCATGGCCCCCATTGGCCCTTTAGCCTGGCAAAAGATGACGATTGCAAATTCCAACTCAATGATGCAGCGGTATCCACCAGCGGAACCCGGCAGCCCGATGGAAATTACCATATTATTGATCCGCGTAACAATCAAAGGATAACCAGGCGAAAATTGATTTCAGTTAAATCCAAAACTCCTGTTGAAGCCGAGGTGCTATCCACTGCCTTGTTGGTGGCAAAAGAAACTGAAGTAAAAAATATTCTAAACAATTTTTCCAATTATCAAATAATTATAGTTAATTACGAAGGTAACCCAAAAATCAGGAAGATTTATGATTAAAGATGAGAGTAGAAGAGAGTTTTTAAAAATTAGCAGTTTGACGGCTGTGGCTTCCCTTTTTCCCTGGATGAGTGTGCTGGCCCAGGGGAAGGAGAGTAAAAACCCCTCTGACAAAGTAAAACTTGCCCTGATCGGTGTCGGCAGCAGGGGATATGGCCTGATGCTGAATATCAAATACATGATCGAGGAAGAAGATGCCAATGTGGAGATTGCTGCTGTTTGTGACAATTATCAGCCGCATTATGAACGGGCGATCAAGGATTGCGGAAATCCGAAGGTGAAAGCCTTTTATGACTATCGCAAAGTGCTGGACATGAAAGAAGTGGATGGCGTGGTTATCGCAACGCCGCTTTATCAGCATGCCCATATTGCGATAGATGCCATGAAGGCCGGCAAGCAGGTATTCTGTGAAAAAGCCATGGCCCGCACAATGGATGATATCAGGGCGATGTACGATACCCATATTGAAACCGGAAAAATTCTGCAAATCGGCCATCAGCGGTTGTTCGATCCGAAATTTCTGGAAGGCATTGAACGAATCAAAAAAGGTGAACTGGGAATTATCGGACAGATTCGCGCATACTGGCATCGGAATAATGACTGGCGCCGGGAATTACCGGAAGGCCGGCCTGATCTGGAAAAGAAAATCAACTGGCGGCTTTACCGTGAATTTTCTGCCGGCTTGTTGACGGAATTAGGCTCTCATCAGATCCAGGTGGCCAATTGGGCTTTAGGCAAGACACCTGTTTCTGTCATGGGCACCGGCTCGATCCGCTACTGGAAAGATGGTCGCGAAGTCTATGATAATATTTCTACAATTTTTAGTTATGATGATGGGACGCAATTTATGTGGGATTCCATGACCAGCAACCGTAAATATGGCTTGCAGGAGCAGATCATGGGTGATCTGGGAACCATGGAACTGGAAACCAATAAAGTCTATAGTGAAACACCTCCGCCTGCGCCGGGGATCCGGGAGTTGATCAATGATATTGAGCATTCCATTTTTGATAATATTCCCATCGGTGGCGCCACCTGGGTGCCGGAAACCGCAGTGGAATATGATGGCGATTATATTTCGGAAGAATGGGAAGTGGACGAAACCAAACTGCAGATGGAAGCTTTCGTGAAATATATTCGCGAAGGTAAAGCGCCGGAAATGCTGACCCGCGAAGGGTACAATGCCAGTATCTGGACATTGCTCGCAGAAAAAGCGGTTGATACCGGACAGAAATTAGAATTACCGGACAAATATAAAATTTAAGGTGACTTATGAAAGATTTTATCATTCCAGCCAGACGAATCAGAACCGAGCTCAATAAATTGTTGATTTTCTTTATTGTCGCGAATGTTTTAAACATATATTCCATTATTAAATATGATACAAAATGGATGGAATTGTTCACGCAGTTTCATTGGGTGCTGATCCTGACTGCTTTTATGTATTTTGTATCCCTGCTGATATTGGGAGTCAAGGTGTTGGTTTTGTATTTCAAAACCGGAAAGTTAGAACTATAAACCTTGCGAATGGTTAAAAACCTTCGCAATGGTTGATTCCAATGAGAGAATTTATTGATAGTAAAAATTGTTTTATCTTACCAGATAAAAAAAATAGTTATGGCCGTTTTACAACTAATATAGCGAGTCTCAAAAAGATTGTCCGACGGAAAAATAAAGATGAAGAGTCAGTCAAACGCTGATTAGAAAATGCCGGTGTTACAGGAGCGCGGACTTCCAGTCCGCAATTTTATACATTTATTTTGAGAATCAGTATATAAATGAATTGTTTTCAATAAAAAACCTCGGAGTCCTGTTAGAGCTCGGAGGTTTTTATTTCCATGAAATTGTTGGCTTTAATTTTTTTTCAGCACAGTCAGTAAGAAAAATATTTATTAATTTTTGATAAGGTATATCTGTTTCTGTCGCAAGTTGTTTGAAATAATCAATTGTATCGGCTTCTATACGAATTGTGATCTGTTTTTTTAGTTTTCCTGTATATGGATTTTTAATACTGTTTGAAAAATCATATTCTTTTTTCATAATATTCACCTATTGATATAAAATTTTGTTTCTTTTTTAGTCGCTTTGCGTGCAGAAATAATTCTAATGATCTCAACATCTGATTTGTATGCATGGACAACGACAAGGATACGTAATGAACGACTCAATCCCATCAAAATAAATCGCTCCTCGTTTATTGAATGTTCGGGATCATGGATCAATCTTGCATTTTCATCATAAAAAACTGTTTTTGCTTCCTCGAAAGAAATATTATGTTTTTTCTGATTGATTTTATTCTTTTTGTTATCCCATACAAATTGTATTGTACTCATATTGCTAATATAATTAATTAAACAATATATTTCAATTGTATGACCATAAGAAAAAGTTGATGCTGTAAACCTTGTGATTCACAGCTGCCGGATGTAATGGTTGGTTCTAATGAAATAATTTTTTGATAGTAAAAATTGTTTTATCTTATTAGGTAAAAACAGGAATGGTTATGGCCGTTTTGCAATTATTAGAGTGAATCTCAAAAAGATCGTCTGATGTAATAAAATGAGGAAGAGTCAGTCAAACGTCTGATTAGAAAATGCGGGTGTTACAGGAGCGCGGACTTCCAGTCCGCAATTACAGTATAATGATGAATTATTTTTTCAATAAGATAAACCTAGGAACACCATTTCAAAGGTCGAACCCACTTAGGGATTAGGCTCATGCAAGAACATATATGAAAATAATCAAGAATAAACAAAGAGTAATATTTAAAATAATATAAACAATGCAGTTGTACTTTAGGACAACTTTCTTTATATTCAAATGTGAAAACTACTAAAAAATACAGAAAGATTGTTTTTTATAAAGACCATTTTGAAAAGTTTTTTATAAAACAAAGAAAAAAAGTAAAAGACAAGATTATTTGGACTTTAAGTTTGGTAGAAGAATTACCAATTGTACCTGAAACTTATTTGAAGCATATAAAAAGTACAAATGGATTGTATGAAATAAGAATAAAAGTAAGTAGAGATATTTTCCGTGTTTTTTGCTTTTTTGATGAAGGTCAATTAGTGGTTTTGATGAACGGATTTCAAAAGAAATCTCAAAAAACACCTATAAATGACTTGAAAAGAGCACTTAAAATAAAGGATGAATATGAAAAAAATAAATAATAATATAATGTCACTTGACCAATTTAAAGATAAACACTATGGAAAAATAGGTAGTAAACAGAGAGACGAATTAGAATCTAATTATCAAAATTTTAAAATTGGTGCCTTAATTCATGAAGCAAGAATTAATAAGGGAATGACTCAAGAAGAATTGGCAAAAAAAATTGGAATGAATAAATCATATATTTCAAAAATAGAAAATGATGTAAAAGAAGTAAGATTATCAACTCTCCAAAAAATTGTACATTTAGGATTTGGTGGCGAATTAGAAGTTTCAATTCGAATTTAAATTTGGCAGAATAAAAAATAAAAATTATTTTACATTTTATTATAAAACAACCTCGGAGTTCTGGCAGAACTCCGAGGTTGTTTAGGTTGGAATTATTTCAATACTATTGTTTCCTGTAAGCGAATATCGCGGGAACTGCTACCGATCAGGATATCAAATTCTCCCGGTTCAGCGATCCATTTATCCTTGCTGTCATCAAAAAAGGAAAAGGCTTTTTTGTCCAGAGTGATCGCAACTGATTTTGTCTCACCAGGCGCCAACCGGACCTTTTCGAAACCTTTCAGTTCCTTGACTGGTCTTGGCAGTGAACTTTTTTTATCAGAGACATAAAGTTGTGCGATTTCCGCTCCGGCAACTGTGCTGTCGTTGGTCAGGTCGAAAGTAACATTTACTTTGTCCTCAGCGGTGAATTCAGCTTTATCTATTTTCAGATTTCTATATTTAAAATTTGAGTAGGAGAGCCCATGACCAAAGGGAAACAGCGGCTCAATATTTTTGGTGTCGTACCAGCGATAACCAACCAGGTTGCCTTCCCTATAAGGCAGATCGTAGACCTCCCGTTTTTTCTCTTCTTCATCATTCCAATCGGAATAGAGATCTTCACCTGCCGGTAAATAATCAGCGCCAGGAGAGTCAGCGAAGTCCTTTTCGATGGTAATCGGTAATTTTCCCGATGGATTGGTTTTTCCGCTGATGATCTCAGCAGTGGCAATATTACCGTTTTGGCCGGGGTACCAGCCGTATATAATAGCCGCGACTTTGTCTTGCCAGTTGGTCATCTTAATCCCGCTGCCGGAATTGACAATCACAATAGTATTGGGATTGAGATCGGCAACATGATGAACAAGTTCTTCCATGGTTTCCGGAAGTTCAAAGGGCCTGTCCCATCCTTCGCTGTCAAAGGTACCGATGCTAAGGAGAACTACGGAGGCATTTTTTATCTGGTCGTCTGTAGGTTTAGGCGTATAAACAACTGTATCTCCTAATTCTGCTTCTATGGCTCTATTTAGTGGCACTTGGTCATATCCCTTCACAGTCGCCGCGCCGCCCCCTTCGGCAACTTTATCGGCATAGGGGCCGGTGAGTAATACAGTTGATTGGTTTTTGAGTGGTAGGATATTATTTTTATTTTTGAGTAATACAATCCCTTCGCGGGCGATTTCCACAACGGTTTTGGCGTGATCATCAATTTTTTCAATCATTTCCTTATCAGGTTTTCTGTCAAAGGCCTGCATTGCATAAAGGGTTTTCAGGATTGAGACCACCATGCGATCGATGTCCGATTCATTGACTTTGCCTTCTCTGACTAATTCTTCTGCATTCAGCACGGCTTCATTGGCCGGCATTTCCAGGTCCTGACCGGATTTGATCACCTTTTCGCCATTGTAAACGCTCCACCAGTCAGTCATTACCAGCCACTGAAAACCTAACTTTTTCCGAAGTAAATGATTGATCACATAGTCGCTCTGTCCGGCCCATTGGCCATTGACTAAATTGTAAGAGGTCATCACAGCCATGGCGCCGGCTTCGATACCTGCTTTGAAAGCCGGCATATAAATTTCATGAAGTGTTCGTTCATCGACAATAGAATTACTCTTCCGGCGGAAATAGTCGGTGTTATTAGCGATAAAGTGCTTTAGGGTTGCGATGGTACCGGTATTCTGTAAGCCCACCACATAATTTTCAATAATGCGCGATGCAAGATAGGGATCTTCACCCACATACTCAAAATTCCGGCCGCATTGGGAATGACGATAGATATTCATACCCGGCCCCAACAGAACCGGTGTGGCGTTGCCCCGGCATTCTTCGCCCACAGCTTTCGCATAATCATAGGCCAACCCTTTGTTCCAGGTCGCCGCTAATAATAGTTTGCAGGGCATGGCGGTGGATTTATCGATAGCCACATCATAGGTGAAATCCTGAAATTCTGTGCGGAAATTCAATCCCATGGAAGCGTCGGCAAAAAGCACCTTCGGAATATCCAATCGCGGTATCTCTTCAGTATAAAAGGCTTCCCGCCCGCCGATCATGGATACTTTTTCTTCCAGCGTCATTTGCGCGACTTTTTTCCTCGCCCATTGTTCTGCTGTTTTTATATCTACTGGTGGTGTATAAGTTTTTTTCATGTTTTCCTCTGTTATGTACTGTTATGATCAAGGCGAAATATAGCTGATTTTCGGAGAAATAAAAAAGTATTTTTTAAGGAGGGTATAATTTATTATTAAGTAGAGCGGATATCCCTGACAGATTCTCTGATAACCAATCGGGTTGGTAGTTTGATCATGGTGTTATTCTTTTTCATTTGTTTATCGTTCTTTTTATTAATTTCATCGATCAAAAGTTTAAAGGCGATTTGCCCCAGTTCTTCGGTTTGTTGTGCAATGGTCGTTAATGGTGTTTTCAGGAAATTGGAATAGGGTTGATCATTATCAAAGGTGATGATGGAGTAATCGTCAGGAATTCTTTTATTGTCTTCCAGAATCGCTTGCATGGCGCCCAATGAGGTGAGGTTACTTAAGGTGAATACTGCCGTGGGCCTGGGATTGGTATTCATTAATAATTTCATGCTGATGTATCCGTTTTTGGTAGAAAATTTATCACCCGCTAAATACTGTGGATTATAGGGAATATTATGGGTTTGCAGGGTATCTTTGTAGGCCTGGACACGTTCTTTGTTGACAGAAACTGTTTTAGTACCCTGGATACAGGCGATATGTTTGTGGCCTTTCTCTATGAAGTAATTAATTGCAGTGATGGCGCCGTTATAATTATCCGAGATAATCTGCGGACAGTCCATATCGGGAAAACTTCTGTCGGCAATTACCATTGGAATATCTTTGCGAATAACATCTTTCAGATGGTCATTGGACTCTCCGATTGGTAATATGATCAGGCCGTCCACGTTTCGGCTGATTAATGTTTGCAATGAATCGATTTCCAACTGGTGATTTTCTTGGGAATCGGAAAAAATGATTGAGTATCCCATTTGCCGGGCCTCCACTGCAATACTTTTGGCGATAGCGGAGAAAAAAGGATTGTTAATATTCGGTAAAACCAGTCCGATGGTGTAGGAACGTTTCGTCCGTAAACTGCGGGCGGTTTGGTCCGGAACATATCCCACTTCAGCGGCGACTTTCAGTATTTTGTCGGCGGTTTTCGTGCTAATCCTGTAACGATCGGATTTACCATTTATCACCCGGGAAACCGTACTGGGAGCCACTCCTGTTAGTTTTGCAATGTCTTTCAGTCCGACTTTCATTTTTTTCTCCACCCCTTATAGGATTGTAATCGTATTCAATTTCTGATAATATAGTGATTTAAGGGGAAATATGGTATTTATTTCACCAACACATGAATAAATATCCAGGGGGTTTAAAAAGGGAAAGCCCCTGCTGCTATTAACCATCAGGGGCTTTATTGTAAGGAAGAAGGAAATTAAATTACTTCAGAAACATCATTTTTTTGACGATTGTTTGTGAGGATGACTGAAGTTTATAAAAATAAAGGCCACTGGCAACTCTGTTACCACGGTTGTCTGTGGCATTCCAGATTACATCATATTTTCCGGCCGCTTTATTTTCATTGACAAGGGTTTTGATTTCTTCACCCATGACATTATAAACAGACAGTTTGATATCGTCTGCTTTACTGATTTTATAATTGATTGTTGTTGTCGGATTGAAAGGATTCGGATAGTTCTGGCTCAGTTCAAAATCTTCCGCTAACTGCATATCCGCTTCATCATCAATTGCTGTTGTGGAATTTTCCCATTCAGTTTTCTTTTCCGGGAACCAGTTTAAGTCACCGACCGGAAAACCATCGCTACCACCACTCATCAACGTGGTATTTGAGTAAGATAAATCATAGTAATCCGGTTCAGTCGGCATCAGTGGGTTACCATCGGGATCAGCATTGAAACCATCAGGTCGGGCTACATTGGTATCCTGGTAAGCTTGTCCCCACTGGATCAAAATATCAGAATTGTCAACATAATTGGTAAAAGATGGGTCTTCTGAGTAAATGTCAGCCAATTCCAATCCGGGCCATGTATCATCATCAGCAAACATTGCCTGTGCCCGGGTATTTAAAAATCCATCATAAAAAGAAGGGTCCGCATAAGCCCAACCAACATCAGCATAATCATTGGCTGCCTGTGACCACCATGCTTTAATATCAGGATCAACAAAATTGCAGTTATTTGTCATAACCAGTTTTCTTTCCTCTTCTGCCGGAAAACTCATAAATGCAGAATCCGCTGGAATCGAATCAACGGTTACCACACCATAAGGTAATCCATCAAAAGCCTGGCCGTCTAACTGAGTTGCATTTTCACCTGCAAAATGAGCGTTAAAGAAAAGATTGTTGGTAATTTCCGCATTTGTCCAGAATTCATATCTCATCAGGAATTGTGCATGGTCAACCACTGTACAATGGTTCATTTTAAAATATTTACATTCACCGGTTTCAAAAGTGAAGATAGGAGCAACACCGCCCAGAAATGTACAATTTTCATAAACAACAGAATCCTGTACATTATTTTTCAATATCATGCCAAATCCACACCAGGCGCCACCGTCCCAATGACCATTCCAACGCCACATACAATCAGTGAATTTATATACCTGGTTACTCTGGCCGGCTGCTTCATTCATAATAAAAGCGCCATCATTAAAATCAAAAATACAACCATCCAGAATTATTCTCGCTCCCGGTCCATTGGAAAACATAAAGGCATGGCTCCAGGCATACCTTGGATATTCTGAAGTGTGGATCTGCTGTACCCAAATATTTTTCATGGTCAGACCGCCACCGGCATTAAGAAATTGCCAACCTGACGGACCGCCTTCTTCATTCAGTCCCATAACCAGGACCGGTTTGCGTCCGTCGCCATCTTCTGCCACAATATTCAGATCAAAATCAGGCGAATTTAAAGAACCGGAAAGTTCATACCAACCGTCTCTTAACAGCCGATAAACATTGTGTTTTCTGCCGCCGTCTTCTGTTGTATCGCCGGCAATAACAACGTTGAGCGGATCATCGTCGCTACCCACACCGCCGACTACAAGAGTATCCCCTATACTCTCTGTTGCAAAACTTTCAACGGGAACCATTGCAATCATCAGGATTGCCAAAACTGAGAAAAATAACATTCTTTTCATCATCATACTCCTTTTTCTTTCTTTTCTTCTGACAAATAAATATAAATTATTCGTCTGTCTTAAAATTTAAATCTCAATCCCAAACTTGACGTCATTCCATAATATTCTTCCATTGTGAGAAATTTCTTTTTGAATTGGTAAGACTGGTCTGGGACATTGGTAATATTATTAGCGCTGAAATAGAGGCTCAGTCCATCCACCGGAAGTTTATATTTCATGGTGAAATCCCAGCGGCTGTAATCCACAGAATAACGGTCTGTTTCCTCAATATTTCCTTTACCTGTTAAGGTTTTCCCCTGGAAATAATAAGCCAATCGGGTCGATAATCCGCCAATATCATAACCGACCTGAATGTTCATAATTTCTTTGGGCTGACGGATTAAATTACGTTCATCATAATCTTCAATCTTTACGTATTCCTTAACCCACGGGGTCGCAGGATTAGGTGTAATAGTTTCCAGTTTTACCGTTGAATACTGGGTTTCTGAGGCAATGCGTGTATAATTCAGGTTCAGTACCAGGCCGTTCAATGGTTTGGGCAGATACCAGAAATTGGTCTGCCAGTCAAACTCAAGACCTCGGACATAGGCCGGTTTTTCATTATTGATAAAGGTGAAGATGGATTGTGTGACATTAGCCAGGTATTTGTAATTATGAATTGCATTGTCTTCTTCTTTGTCAATGATCTTTATTTCCTTGAAATGTTCAAAACCATCTATTTCTTTGTAAAAACCACCGATTGTCAACAAGCCTAATTTATTTTCATAGAGTGAAACATTTACATCATAGTTGGTGGAAACAGCAGGTTCCAGGTTAACATTTCCCATATCAGTAAGATCACCTTCCAGGTTATAAAAATATCTCGGCATGAAGTGGTAATATTCCGGTCTGGCAAGAGACTGAGTATAGGCCATACGCAAGTCTGCCCAATCAAATATTTTATAACGGAGGTGTACCATGGGTAATAGAAAATCATTGGTGCGTTTAGAAGAGAGTGGTTGCGCGGACCGCATACCTTGTCCCAGATCTTTGACGCCAAAACTGGAATATTTGGTTACTTCCTTTTCATAGCGGAAACCCGGAATAAAAATAATTTTTTTACCAATATTCACTTCACTCATAGCGTAGCCGGCGCTTAAATATTCCTCACCGGTATAATCACGGTCCACCTGGTAAATTTCATTGTTAATTTTTGAATGGTCCATCCAGTTTTCTTTGTCCATTCGGCTTAATATTTGGTCAACCCATTTACGTTGCACAAAATTTTCCAGGGTAACCTGACCATCCAGAACTTCCCGTGAAAAATCTTCATCAAACAGGGGGACCGTGGAAAGATGCTGACCATAAACACGGTTGCCAAAATCAATTTCCGGATTGATTTCCTCGATAAAAGTTGTCAATGGAAACCAACCGCCATGAATCAGGGTTGCTCCTCTGTTCCGTTCGGTGTATTCTCTTTCTTTTTCGCGGTATTTACCCCCGACTTTCAGAAAACCATTAAACCATTTGCCAAAATAAAAAGGGAGTTTCCAGTTTGCGTAAACAGCGCGGTTTTTCTCATCCAGTTCCGGTGTAAAGCTATTAATGTTAAGAATATAAGTATAATCAACAGTTTCATTCAGGTAAGGGGGCCAGGCATAGGGTCCTGCATTGACTCTTGGTGCGGCTAAATCTATAATATTTTCTCCGGGAGGCGCTCCCCAGTCCTGGGTCAAAGAATAGTTTTTGGCGTCGGTTCTGTATCCGGAAGTGTAAGATCCGCCTAAATTTAAGGTGGTATTAATAATCGTTTGTTCATAATCTATTGTGCTGATCAGGGATTCGTTATCGGTTATTCTTGAATTGTGGCCGTGGCGGTGAAAGGGAGTCGTGGCCATGGAGATGACTTTATCACGAGAGAAGTTATCCTCACTAAAATTATTGTAAATTGTGCTGAATTTAATTTTTCCACTTGGCAGCCTGAGGTCTCCCAATAAACTGGCACCCATTCTGTTGCGATAGATTTCATTGTAACCGAAGTTTGAATTTTCCAATCGGATCGGTACAGTTCCATCGGGTAGTTCTCCTTCCCTCGCATACCCCGCATTTAATCGTTCATTAGCCCTGTCGGCTTGTTCAATGTTAATCTGACCATACAAACCAATAAGATTATGAAAAAAACGATTGCTGGCCTGACCGACAACTTTATAGGTTTTAATGGAATTTGTCAGTCCGTTATACCCACCTTCCAGCACAAGGTTACCGTGCAGTCCTTCGGGGGCTTCATTCAGTTTTAGGTCAACAGTACCGCCGACAGCGTCAGCATCCTGGTCCGGTAACAAGGCTTTACGGACTTCGATGCCGGCTAACATATAGGATGAAATTCCGGCTAATCCCACTGAATTATTGTTTTCATCAGTAGAAGGAGCACGAACCCCGTTTACTGTGATCAAGTTTAATTTTGGTTCCAGGCCGCGAATTACAACCTTATCGCCTTCTCCTGAGTTTCTAACCAAGGAAATACCGGGTAAGCGGCCGACAGATTCAGCAGCGTTGGCATCGGGAAGTTCCTGAATTTTTTCTGAGGAAACAATATTACTGATTGTTCGGGAAGATATTTGTTGATTGATTGCTTCCATTTGTCCTCTGGCTTGTGCCGTGACAACAACTTCTTCTCCTTCCAGTGCACTGGGCGCCATTTCTACATCAATAACGCTTGTTTCTTTTTCTTCAACAGTAATCTCTTTTGTTATTTGCTGGTATCCGATATAATTAACCCGCAATTGATGATCACCGACAGGAACTTTCAGCATATTGAATTCGCCTTTCATGTTTGTGGCAACACCGAGCAGGATATTTCCCTCTTCCATAACGAGAATATTTGCACCGGGCAGTGGATCTCCGGTAACAGCGTCTGTAACGGTACCGACGATTTTACCGTTCTGAGCAAATGTTTGCGCTATCAGTGTAAATAAAATCAAACTAAGCAGTGCAATTCTTTTATTAATCCCCGTCATATAATTCCTCCTTTAAATAATTAAATTAATTCTGTTATATAATTGCAGATAATGGGTCAAGCGTTTTTATCATAAATAAAAAAACGTTTGTCCTGATCGGCAAAAAAATTTAATTTGTGCTGTTTGTGCTATTTGATTGATTGGCTTCCATAAGACGCCTCCCCTAAAACTTTTACGATCCCTTATGTTCTGTTACGTACTCTTATGTATAATACATTAATTTTTTATAAACAACAAGATTTTTTTTAATAAATTTTAAATAAAAATTATTTAAATCTATTTCATTAATAAACAATCTCTTATCAATGTTGTTTTTTTTGTTTTCAAACGGTAAAAATAGATTCCTGAGGGCTTGTTTTCACTATTCCAGGTTGTAATATGATGCCCTGTTTGCATTTTTTTGTTTACCAGTGTTTCTACCAAATTTCCTTTGATATCAAATATACTTAAATTGACAAAACTATCCCTCTCCAACGAAAATTTTATGTTAGTCACTGGATTAAAGGGATTTGGATAATTTTGATACAAGTGAAATTTTTCTGCATTACTTTTATCCACTGATGTTGGCGCCGTAATGGTAAAATAGATCATTTTTGATAGTGCCTCACCGCTGACATTTTTTGCTGATGATATATTGATTTTTCCAATATAAAAATTTGCCTGAAGATAACGCGGATCAACAGTAATTGTTACCCTGATAGAATCATTCCCCGGCAGATAAAACTCCTTGGGATGACTATATAGTGCCGAGTCCGAAGAGATGCCCGGACAACTAAATTCTACTGAAATAGTATCACCGGAAAATCCATAATTGCAGATGGTGATACTTGTATCCAACACTCCCATAGTGGCATTTATAGTCCCCAAAAACAGATTGCTTTGATCGATTATTATATTTGAAACGAAATATTTTTCATCATCCAAAAAAGCAGGTTGATCGATAGACAGCAGGTTTCCATTATCATTGGCTAAAAATATAGTTTCATTATAATAAGAGGGTGCTGAAAAAATGTTTGTTTCTGTCTTCAAGCGACTTCGGATTTGACCGGTTTTCTTATCTATGATGCAAAAAGATGTATGGCCGGATGTACTTGGATTATCCTGGTTACTACAATTACCGGTAGCGACATAAAGATAATCTTCGAATATTAATGGAGATGAAAAAATATTGTAATCCAGCTTGGTTTGCCAAATAAGGTCGCCAGTTTGTGTATTGAAAGCGAATATTTTGTGATTATCAGAGCCGCCAATAATAAGTGTATCACCGATAAAAACAGGTTCACCACTCATCCATGAACCAATCCCGTCAACCCAGGTCCATTCTGCTTCTCCGGTTTCAGCATTCAGTGCGAACAGATGATCATTACGTGCGCCAAAAAAGAGCTTATTACCATGCTTTTTTATCGGTGACGAGATTGCACCAAAACTGGAGTAAGGGCGATTTTCAAAGGTAGAAAAGACCCATTTTTGCTTACCGGACGCCATGTCAACCGCATAGACTTTTCCATTCCAGTCGCCAAAATAAATGACACTATCACTTACCAGGACCGTTGTTCGCACTGCTGCCTTGTTGATTGATTGGGCATGAAATATCTCCTCACCATTTTTTATTTTTAGCCCGTAAATATCACCCGTTCCACTACCAAAGTATACATGATTGCCATCAATATATGGGGAAGAGTGATAGTAATCCCAGGGATCAATCATTTCTGACGCCTTTTCTCCACTGGCAAATTCCCAGATTTTCTCACCGGTTTCCTTGTTAAGGCAATATAACGTATTGCCTGATTCAAAAAGTAACGTATCACCCTTTATTGTTGCATTTGATTGAATAGTTGCAGATGTAGGAAATTGCCATAATTCGGCTCCGGTTTCAATATCCAGGGCATAGAAATGTTTATCTAAACTGCCAAAATATACCGCATCACTGGTAACAATGGGTTTTGAATAGATTTTATCATTGGTTTTAAATGACCAGTTAATTATCTCTGCTCTTATCATATTGGTCAGCATGAGTAAAATTATCACAAATAGTCTTTTTGAATTCATGGGAACCTCTTGTTTTACATTAAAAAATTATTCCGAAATTAACTGCTAAAAAGGTTCCTATCGCCCCATATTATAAAGTGAGACTTGTTTTTTTTAGACGAGGGAAGATTTTTTGTAACTACTCAGGTATGTTTTAGTCTCCTGTAACAGATAATTCTCCCGATTTATCGGGATCTGTTTATCTGCCATTTTTATAAAAACCGGATAATAGGAATTATCCTTTACAGTAAGAAAGTACCTGAGTAGTTACGATTTTTTTAACCGAAAAGTAGAATTATAGTGATATTACGGTTTTATGAGTCTATGATTGATTTTTTATATTGCATCGGAGACATTCCGGTGGCTTTTCTAAAAGCGCGATTAAAAGTAGATTTTGAATTAAACCCTGCCATGTAGAGCAATTGCAATATTGTTTTGTCCTCATGTTGCGGATCTGCCATTAATCTTTTAATTTCTTCAATTCTATAATGGTTGATATAATCAAAAAATTTTTTATTAAAACTATCATTAATAACTTGTGACAGATGGTGATAAGAAATTGCCAGCTCTTTTGATATTTCGGTTAAAGTAATTTTGGGTCTTAAATAAGCTCGTTCATTTTGCATGTATTCTGAGAGTTGTTCGCGGATATGATGATAGCCGTCATTTTCTAAACCGGTGGTTTTATACTTCTCTTTCTTCCCGGCTACCGTACTGGTATGCCATATTTCCGGTTGGTTATACCCTTTATAAAAGATGACATTAAAAAAAATGAGGAAAAGACCCAATTTGAATTCATTTGGATAATGGGACAGGACATCCGGTAATATTTTAGGATAGAAGTTGATCAATGCTACATAAAACCAGGCGAATAAATATCCATATAAAAACAAGGTTAACCATTTCAGGTTGATTTTTGAGATGGAGGAAAAATTATTTTTCAGTTGTTGTCTGAACTGCCTGACTTCTCCATAAGATAGCACGACATAAATTGATATTTGCAGATGTAATAGAAATAAGAAGAGTTTAGAATATTGAAGAACAACAGCCCGATTTGAAATTATTAATTGGTATTTTTCTGCTACCGGTTTATGGTAAAAATTGAATAGCAAAAAGAGAAATACTGTAATTGCAGGAATTAGGTGTAGCAGGGATTTCACGGATAATTTAAAATCGGGAATAGTGACTGATTTAACATAATGGTACAAGGTCGGTCCCCAGAGATATATAATCGGAAAGCCCAGGTAATATAAATGCGGATGAAAATAGTGGTGCATACTAAGTATCAATCCATTTAATACACCAATTATTTGGGCCGCTAAAAATAGGGCCAGCATTTTATTGCTTGTGACTTTTTTCTTTTTATTGGATAAGAGTACCAATGTAAAAAGGGAGCACTGGAGGATTACAATTATGGCGATAATATCATATAATTTAAATGACATGGGATATTTATTGACTAGGGTCCTTTAGTATTTTCTCTTTATGCTTCTGCAAATAATCCGCTAATTTTTTCTGTACCTTCCGGTATGCTGTTTTTCCGGCAATGTTTACTTTTTCCATAGGGTCTTTCTGGTAATCAAACAGTTGTCTGTCAACTACTTTGTCCAGGTTTGAATGCGGATTCACATGCAGGCCCTCATCAATCCATTCCACATAACGATAGCGATTGTCGCGAACAGCGTAACCCATTTTATTGCCCCGTTGAAATTGACTGATAGCAACCGCATGATTGTCATCCCGTTGATTGGTCATGATTTCTTTCAGACTGTGACCGGAAAGTATCTCGGGAATCGGTAGTCCGGCCAGGTCACAAAGCGTCGGATAAATATCAATAAATCCGGTAGGCTGATGGGTCCGGTTGGATGAAATGCCCGGCGCGGATATGAGCATTGGTGACCGTGTGGCCTGCTCAAAATTGGTGGATTTACCCCACAATCCATGGTCACCCAGGTGCCAGCCATGGTCGCCCCATAAACAGATAATAGTATTGTCCCGGAGGTTTAGTTCGTCCATCTTTTGTAAAATTTTACCGATTTGCGCATCAATGTATGAGACAGCGGCCTTGTAGCCATGAATTAACCGGCGCTGTTCCGGTTCCATGAGTTGGCGTCCCTCTCTCAGTTTATCATAGATTCGCTCACCATCTTCGGCTGTATAGGAGGCCAGTTCTTCTCCTTTGTCATAGAAATAGTCCTTATCATTCTTGGCCTGTTTCT
>CAYYMT010000073.1:17037-18187 GCA_964472715.1 uncultured bacterium
GCCAATTCGATCTCTTCCGAATCATAGCGGTCCCAATATTTTTTCGGCGCCGTGAAAGGTAAATGAGGACGTTCAAATCCCACGGCCAGGAAAAAGGGTGCATCTTCTTGACTCAATTTCTCCATATCTTCAATTGCCCGTTTGGCAAAGACACCATCTTTGTAAGCGTCATCCGGAAGGTCTAGGCATTCGGTGGCCGGTTTGATCTGCTTGTGGACCGCGCGAATTAATTTTCCGCCGGACAATCCGGTGGCTGCTTTCACCTCAGCAAATTTTTTCTTCACCATTGGATTATGATAAAAATAACCATACACCGGCCCTGATTCTTTTGCAAAGTAAGGATTTAAGGCCTCCTCACTGAGCGGAAAAGCGCGGTCCCAGGATGGCTTGTCCCAGAATTCGTCCACCGTCCGGTAGTCAAAAATTTTGGAGATATTGACGGTGGTGTAACCCTTATTGCGAAAATATTGCGGTAAGGTCACCACATCAGGCAGTTTCTCCCGAATCATGGAAAAATCCCAGCCCTTGTTTTCATCTGGATACAATCCTGTCAGCAAACTTGCTCTTGATGGCCCGCAAACCGCCTGTTGGCAATGGTTGTTCAGGAAGACAGTGCTTCGTTCTGCCAGTTTGTCAATAGTTGGGGTTTTGATGGTTTTGTCACCGTAGCAGCCCAGCATGGGCTTCATGTCATCCACGGCGATGAAGAGGATGTTGGGGCGACGGTTTTGAATGCATTGGCTCATTGGCAATAGACTGAGGGCCGCTGCTGTTCCGAATGCGCTTTTGAGAAAATTTCGTCGATTCATGGTTTGTCCTGTTTTGTTAAAACCTTCCGAAGATTCTATCAACTGTTGGTGCGAAAAATTGGTATCCATTTCTTCGCTTTTCCAATTTAATCTTCGGAAGGTTTCATGCTCATTTCCCCGGCACTGTTATAACCTTCCGAAGATTCTATCAACTGTTGGTGCGAAAAATTGGTATTCATTTCTTCGCTTTTCTAATTCAATCTTCGGAAGGTTTCATGCTCATTTCCCCGGGACTGTTATAAACTTCCGAAGATTCTATCAACTGTTGGCGAGAAAAATTGGTATTCATTTCTTCGCTTTTCTAATTCAATCTTCGGAAGGTTTCATGCTCATTTCCCCGG
>CAYYMT010000074.1:0-17986 GCA_964472715.1 uncultured bacterium
TGGCCAGGAAGTCAGTTCCGGTGTTTATTTCCTGAGAATGCAGGCCGGTGATTTTGCCAAGACCATGCGAATGACCTTTACAAAATAAGAGGACGATCACCCGTTTTTTGAAACAACTGAAATGTTAACGCACAGTGCGACAACAATATATTTTCAAAAGTCAAAGTCAACTGGCAGCTGAATGGACCGCGAGTTTTGCAGATTGCAACCCTGTAAAACAAAGAATTGAAAGTGGTCCGTTTGGCCTGTCTGTTACAGAAGTTTTCAAAAGTCAGAGAATCTATGACAATGTTGAGATTAGTGTTTATTGATTTTATTCAGAATTCGCAACCTCTCTGGATCAATAATAAGCCAAAACTTACTGTCATAGATTCTCATTTTTTTATTGATTAACAGGCAGTTTTTTGGGACTGCCCGTTATTTAATTCGGGTAAACCTTTATAATACTTTGACTCTTTTTTTATACTCATCCAGGGCTTCGGTCAGTCTCTCCCTTGCATTGGGATCACCCAGATTATGGCTGGGATGTATGTAGAGTTTTTCACCCCGCTCAGCCAGGATTTCCGCCACTGTTGTAATCGTCATCCATACCGTTGTAACAAAAGCCATGGTTGATAAAGGGCCAATTTTATCTTTATGATTTTTCAATTCCACGGAAGCGTCTTCAATGGGTGTGCAATTGTCCACCACAATATCGGCCAGTTGAAATAAATTTTTGCCGCAGGAATGTTTGGTTTCCCGGTTTTTTCCCTCGGCCTGGGAGCCGAAAACAATCAGTTTCATGCCTTTTTCTTTGGCTTTCAGAGCAATATCAATATTGACAGCATTGACACCGGAATGGGAAAAGAGCCACATTGTGTCCTTTTCATCAAAATCATATCCTTTCATGATTTCATTTCCATATCCTTCCACCCGTTCCAGAAAAACAAATTGATGGACCCCCATCTCTCCGGTAATTCTGGTAAAAAAAGTAAGCGGCAATTCCACCATGGGATGAAATCCGACAAAACCACCGATTCTGGGATACATCTCCTCAATCGGTAATGTTGCATGGCCACACCCAAAAGTATGTACCCAGCGTCCGGTTTGAATTGTATCTGCCATCACTTCGGCAGCTTTCTTAATATTATCCATCTGACTGTTTTCAATTTTTTCCATAACTTCATAGGCGTTTTTAAGCCATTTTTTTGCTAACATCTGTTCTCCTTTATTTAATTTTCTGTCTTTATTTTTTTACGGATAGCCGCAAGCAATACCGTCATTATTAAAATTGAACCGATCAGTACAACGGGAAAATATAAAATTCCGACGGTATTTGAAATAATTCCCACCAAATAATTGATGATCGTATTGCCGGTCAGGGCAATCACAAAGGCAATGCTAAAAGCTGTGCCTGATAATTCCGAATATAATTCGCCGACATAACCCAGGATTACAGGAAATCCGGCGGCAAAACCGATTCCCAGCAGAACCATTCCAACAAAAGAAGCGGTCAGGTTTGAAAAGGATAAAAGCACCAAACTGCCGGCAAAAGCAATCAGCAGACAGACAAAAAGTACAATGTGGGCCGGAAATTGTTTGAGTATTTTTCCCAGTAATAAGCGGGTTGCTGTCAGGGCAAATATCATTGTGGATAGGGCGAAAAGCGCGTTGTCCGCAGATATTTCACCGGTATCGGTCAAATAAGTGGTAGCCCAATTGTTACTGATACCCTCAATGCCACTTTCGAAAAACAGGAAAAATCCCATTAATAGAATGACCGGATCTTTTAGCAGTCTGAGCCCCGCGGTAATGGGAACGCCTTGTGTTTGCTTCGGTTCGGGAAATTTAATGATCAAAAAGTATATTATCGGAATCAGAACAATTGCCGCAAAAAATTGGATTATATGCTGGTTTGTAAAAAAATTGCTCAGAGCACCAATTATAAATGGCATACCCAGGGCTCCAATCCCATAGAAAACACCCAGCAAACTAAGATTTGCGCTTTTCTCGTGTTCGCTAATATCTGCCACCAAAGCATTGGTACTGCCATTGATAGCTCCGCCGCCAAATCCGATCAGAAAAAAACTGGCCCGCAACCAAAATAATTCCGTAACAATTGATATTAACAGAAAGCTGAAAGAAATAAAAAGCGAGCAAATTATTAAAATTAGTTTATATCCGTAGCGGTCTACCACCGGCCCGAATATTAAGGAACCGATTAAAATTCCCAGGGGTAATAATGCAGCCAGGGAAGCGATCGTCATTTTACTGAGGTGGTGCTCTTCGGTCAGGAAAGTGTTGGCTGACCCCAGGGAAAGCATTGCCATTCCAAAAAGGAGCATACCCAGACAAGCGGCAATAAATATTTTTTTGTTCATTCCATTTCTCCTTTGTCACTTTCAATGAGAGCCAGTTTTCCGGCCCCGTAAAGTCCGGCCTCATTGCCGATTTTGGAGGCTTCAATTCTGGTTTCCCGGAAAGCGATCGGCTGTGCCCACCGTTTTGCTTCTGCTCTGATCTGGGGAATAAATTTTTTAGCCGGTCCAAAGATCCCGCCACCAAATATTAAAACCTCCGGATTGAAGATGCTGATGTAATTCGCCGCAGCCATTCCCCAATATTCAACCGCCTGATTAATGACTGTAATCGCCAGGGTATCGCCGGCTTCATAGGCTTCAAAAACATCATAGGAAGTTATATTTTCCGGAAGTGGCCGGCGTAATAAGCCATAGTAATCAGGCGCGCTGTTAACCAAATCCCTGGCAACTCGCGCCAGTCCGTCCCCGCTGGCGTGATATTCAAAACATCCGAACCGTTTGTATTCAGACCGGTAAACCCGGTTAAGCGCCATCCAACCGGTTGCTCCGGCAATATTACTCTGCCCGTGCAGGACTCTGCCGTCAGCTAAAATTCCTGCGCCAATTCCCGTGCCCACGGCCAGAAAAATGGCATTCCGGCTGTTTTTTGCATTTCCCTGCCAAACTTCACCGAGAATATAACAGGTTCTGTCACTGTCAATTGTAATGGGGATGTCGGGAACCACGGTTTGCAATTCCTGTTTCAAAGGATAATCTTCCCATCCGGCTATATTAGGCGCCCAGACTTTACCGCTTGCGGTATTAAATATGCCCGGAACGGAAACGCCGACAGCCGTTACCTGTTTTCCCTCGTCACCGGCAACTTTAGTTAATTTTTTTATTTGCTTTTGCAAAATTTCGCTGACAAAGGCGCCTGTTTTTCTGCTGATCTCAGTTTTTTGTCGGTTGAATATCGCTCCGCTGGGCGACATAAGCGCAGCAGAAGATTTGGTTCCTCCGAGATCAATTGCAATAATGGCCATTTTCACTCCTTTTGATTTTTAGATTTGCAGACAAGGCATAGTATGACAAAAAGTTATAAAAGTCAAGTTAAAATGATCGGGATCGTGAATAATAATTTTATCGATAACATTTTAACAAAATATATGCGGTGAAGCAAGAAAAATTTTATCGATAACATTTTTTTGTTTTTATTCCTTTGTTTATCAAAAACTTTTTATTATAATTTCTGTAATAATGTCTTAGAATCTAATTGTGAATGAGGTTACGAAAGAAATTTTGAGATGAAAAATGAATGAAAAAAAGGTTCTGTACAAAAAAAACAAAGACAAAATCACATTAAAAGATATTGCTGAGATCGCCGGCGTAACCTCCATGACTGTCTCCCGGGTGGTCAGCGGCAAAGGCCTTGTAAAAGAATCAACCCGCAACAAAATATTAAAAATCGTCAGAGAACTTGATTATAAACCCAATCTGCTGGCCCGCAGTTTATCCAGCATGAAGTCTATGACTATCGGAATTATTATTCCAAAAACCGAGCAGGTCTTTTTGGATAATTACCTGGCCCAGGTGCTTAGTGGCGTGATGACGGTGGTCAAAGAGCACGATTACAAACTAATGATCTACCCGGTTGAAGAAATTGAAGGCGCGGAGAACCTCTATCTTACAGTGGCACACAGCAAATTGGTCGACGGCATTATCCTGCTGAAGCCCAAAATTGATGATAAAAACCTAAAAAGTCTGGCGGAATCAGGATTTCCCTATATTCTGATCAATCACAGAACAAATGGCGATGATCTTAATTTTATTGATACCAATATTTATAATTCAACCATCAACGTTGTCAAATATCTCTATGAAAAAGGGTGTCATGACATCGGTTTTGTGGCCGGGAATCTGGATGAACAAAATTGCCTGGATCAGTTGGAAGGATTTAAAGCGGGCTTAAAACAGGTGGGCCTGGTATTCAATCCTGAACGGGTTGTCTATGCAAAATCCAATGCCGGGAAAGCTTATACTGACATTGAAATATGGCTTAATAATGAAAAAAAACCGGATGCGATTTTTTGCGCCAATGATTATATGGCAATTGCTGTCATGGACCGGCTCAAATCTGAAGGTATTGCCGTGCCCGATGAGATTGCTGTGGTAGGGTTTAATGACATTGACCTGGCCCGTTTTACACGGCCGACATTAACGACAGTTAAACAACCCCTGTTGCGAATTGGTAAAAAAGCAGCGGAAAGTTTAATTGACCTGATTGAAGAAAATAAAAAAGTGCCGGTTCAGGTATTCATTGATCTGCAACTTATGATAAGGGAGTCAGCCTGAGTGTTAAAACATAATTTATATAGATTAATGTTATCGATAAAATTTTTTAAGGGAGGATGTATGAATGGAAAGGATCGATATGATGAAAAACTTTAAGCTTCTAATGTTTTTTATTGCGGTTTTATATGCTAACATGCTGTTCGCGGCGAATGGTAAAATTTCCGGACAAGTAATAAATGAAAAAACCGGAGAACCAATCCCGGGGGCGACTGTTATCATTGAAAGCACCTGGAAAAATAATAAGGAAATTGAATTATCAGACAAACCAGGGGCAGCTTGTGACAGTGACGGCTACTATTTTATTCTTAATGTTGTACCCGGCGTTTATACCATCAAAGCCACCATGATGGGATACAAAACTGTCAAAAAAACCCATGTCCGTGTCAATATGGACAGGACTATTACGGTTAATTTCAACCTGGAAGAGACTGTTCTTGAAATGGATGCTGTCCAGGTGGTTGCCAGGCGGGAGATTATCAAAGCAGATGTCTCGGGAACACAGGAAATCATCAATACCGACCGGTTGCATGAGTCGCCGGTGATACGAATGGATGAGTTTGTCAATAATATCAAAGGCGTGGAACTGGTTGCCGATGAGGATGGCAATGGAATCAGTATTCGGGGCGGTGATATTCGTGAAACCGATGTCCGTCTTGATGGCATTTCCACCCGTGATCCCAGGTCCGGCAACTCATACCTCTCTTTCAACTCCACCTCTGTTTCAGAAATGCAGGTCATGACCGGTGGGTTTGAAGCAAAATATGGCGGTTTCAGATCCGGTATGGTCAATGTGGTGACCAAAGAAGGAAGCCGGGATAAATACACTATTTCTTTAAAAGTAGATTATGGATACGGAGGACAAAAAAAATATTTTGGAACAAATCCCTGGAGTGATGATTCCTGGATATATAAAGTTTACGCTGATACCGGTTTTAAATACTATGATCCCTCGGATGATCAATATTATAGTTATGCCATGCATGGGGTCCCGTCGGAAGATTCTCTCAGACATGAGGGATTGCCGGAAGAACTGGAAAATTTCCAGGGATGGATCAGTAATCGGGAAGGATATGTCAATCACAGTGTTTTAGGCTTTGAAAGGACGACATACCTGACGCCGGAACAAAAACGTCAAATCTGGATGGTGCAGCATCCGCAATACGAACATTATTCAAAACCTGATATGTATGCAGAAGGTACCATTACCGGTCCTGTTCCGCTTCTGAAAAGGTCCACTTTTATGCTGGGAGGAAAATTTGAAAGGACACAATTCGCTTTTCCCATCGGCCCCAGGGATTATTACCAGGATATCAACAGTCAGTTGAAAATAACCAGCCGGATTACCGACAATATGAAATTATCTATCAACGGACTTTATGGTAAAGTTCAGACGAATACGGCAAACCGTCCATCATCGTTGGGCGGGGCATTACAGGATTACTCCAGCCGTTTTAGTTTTTTGAACAATAACCAGTCTTCTGTCAGACAGCAGGCGAAAATTCTCGGCAGCCAAAGTGGCTTTGTTAATATGTTCAATAAAAGTCAACTACAATTGCTTGATCAGCAATGGATTATGTCCGGGATAAAGTTCAACCATACAATTTCCCGCTCTACCTATCACACATTAAATATCAAGTTTAGTTATAATGACAACAGCATTGATCCTTTAACGGCCGATACCACTAAATCTTCCGCCTGGACTTCAGTTGATTCGCTGAACATTGTTGACTATCCGAGCGCCGGGACACCGCTAGGATCGACAAATTACGGTAAGTCTATTGATGATATGTTCAATGTGTATGGCGGACTACAACAGGTGGATTCTTCTTACAGCTGGTCGGTTGATATCCGGTGGGATCTGACCTCGCAAATCAATCGGTATAACCAATTGGAAACCGGATTCAATTTTAGATATATTAATTCCCATGTTTATTCCGGAACCTGGTATCAATCTGAAAAAATGTATACTCCCGGAATCCCCGATACCTGGCAATATTATACTGTGACCCCGATGGAATTTGCCGCATATATTCAGGATAAACTGGAATTTCAGGGAATGATCGCCAATATTGGTTTGCGTATGGATTATTTCAATCCACAAAAACACGCCTATCAGGTAAGCCATCCCCTGGATGATGATTTCGCCAATTTTTATAATCTGTTTTATGAGTATTTACCCGGACAATGGGGCTCCTATGAGCGCTGGGAAGTATTTCGTGAAGAATTGGAAGACCCGCCGGGCTGGCCGAAAAAAGAGAAAAAAGGGCAACTGAAATTATCTCCGCGTATGGGAGTCTCTTTCCCGATTACGGAAAGAAGTAAAATGTATTTTAATTTTGGACATTCCTATCAGCCACCGAATATGAGTTTTATTTACAATATCGCTGTTTCAGGCGATAAGGCCATTATTCCGGCGCCGGATCTGGAAATGGGAAAAACAGTCCTTTACGAATTTGGTTATGAACAGCAATTCCTGGATAGTTATCTGTTCAACACCACACTCTACTATAAAGATGTAAAAAATGACCCCCTGGCCAGAGAATATGTAAATTACTGGCAGGATTTTACCGCCATTACCTATGTGCCGGATGCTTATGCCGATATTCGCGGTATTGAACTCCGGCTGGAGAAAAATTTTGGCCGGTTTTTTACTTTTTGGGGAAATTATGAGTATATCCTGAAAAGCTGGGGCCGTTCCGGTCTCTCAACAATTTATGAAAACAAGGTTCTCAACGCCGACCTTCAGCGGACTGCGAATATATCGACAACCGAACCATTGCCCGAAGCGCACTTCAATGTGAATTTTCACACACCGCGGAAATGGAAATTGCTGGGCGGTTTTTCAACAAATTTTCAGGCGGAATGGCGCGACGGTGGTGAAGTTGTCATGAAACAGGACCAGATCACCGGTAAACAATACAAAGTTGAAGTCGTCGATTATTTTAATCTGGATTTACGGGCCAGTAAAATGTTCCGGCTGGGAAATGTTGACGCGGAATTTGTCGTGACAGTAAGCAATCTGCTCAATCAGAAAAGATTGTTCGTTGGCGGTATGAGCACGTCACAATACAATAAATATAAAGAATCACTGCGCTTTTGGTATGAAGAGGACAAAGAAATAACCGACCCTGCTACCGGCGAAGTGGTTGATGTAATCAAAAACCACGGCAATGATAAGTGGGGCGAATGGGACAAGGAATATATTGATATTGGCTGGTTTACAGCGCCATTATTTTTAAATCCGCGTCGCATTTTGATTGGTTTCAGATTCAATTTCTAAACAAATGAGGAAAATAATGAAAATGAAAATAAAACAAATCCCGGGTTATTATTTGGCAGGATTACTTATTTTGCTTTTGCCTGTTATGATATTGGGACAGAAAAAATATACAGGCCCGCCAATGTTTATGGATGTCAATGATATCAAACTTGATTTGAACAAGGTTAATGGTGAAGGCCAGTTCACAACACAATATAGCTGGATGCTGTGTCAGAGTACAACCACCATCCATGAAATTTTTAATTATCCCCAGGACCGTTGGTACAGCAATATGCTATATCAAATATTCAACCCCATTGCTCCCGATGATGATGGCTTTATAAATGAAAAAGGTCAGAAAAAAATAATTCCGACACCTTATGTAAGTGATGGCAAAAATGTTTATTCCTGGGAAAAAAGACGGGTTGCGCCACCGGCTATTTATGTTGACGGCATTCGGCAAAACCAGGAATACACCTGGGAGGTTTATCCCGATTTGGAAGCCGATGAAGTCACGGTATGGGAAGACATTATTCCTTTCTGGGGATTCAGGACAAGAGTGGAATTATACGGTTACAGCAATGCCAATCACAATAATTATCTGATCTGGAAAGCGACTTATAAATTTACCGGTGAAACCAAACGTCCCATTGAACTTCCGGATTCCAGTGACTTTTTTCCGGATCAATCTATGCGGTTGTGGTGGCCCCTCTCGTTTAGTTTCGGCCCGTCAAAGGCCGGGGAATATGCCTCAAATGGTAGTTTTGGTTACGAAGGTCTGGACGATCTCGACGGCTGGTTTAGCGGAAAATTAAATTTGCCAACCCAGGGACAGCGGGATTCATTGAAAATTGCCTATTATCACGATTACAAAAAACCAAATATCAAAAAATATAAAAATGGCAGCGCCGATGATATGGGAGACCCGGAGCGTGTGACCGGCCGGTTAGTTGCTCCGCAAGTCCCCGGATTTGCCTTATTACACTCGGCAAAAAATTCTTTTGATATCAGTGATGATGATGTGGAGCAGCCCTACTCCATGCCCCATGCAACGATCCAGGGGGATTTGTGGGGACGGCGTGACGCGCGATTGCGGGATACCTATATTGGTGAGGACAGCCGGGGAAGATTTCCCCTGGACCCGGTAACCGAGGGCTTTATGGATCCCAATGGCTATCAGTACGGTCCCATGCGCTTCATTACAATCGGCCCTTATGAGTTGGAAAAGAAACAGAATACCGGTGATTCCCTTTGTGCTGTCTATGCTGTAGGCGTGGGCTCAATTGACTGGAATACTGCTGATTCGGTTGGTAAAGCCTGGCTGAATGGCGATATTACCGATGAAGAAAAAAATGAAGTAATTCTCACCGGTAAAGATTCGCTTCTAAAAACTTTTGACCGGGCCAACTGGACCTGGAATCGCGGCCTGGACATTCCTGATCCGCCTCCGTCACCGGATATCAGTGTTAAGAGCGACGCCGACAGAGTAATTGTGGAGTGGAGCTATCCTGACAAGGATTACTTCCTCGATCCTGATACTGATGTCGATGATTGGGCTTCCTGGCGGGTATACCGCAAAAAAGGCGCCTCAATGGTGGGTTCGCCAACCGATAAATATAGTGGTGAACGCTGGGAACAAATATATGAAACCGGCGACCGGAATGAAACACGCTATGTCGATTACAATGTTACCCGGGGTGTTTCATATTATTATGCTGTTACTGCTGTTGATAATGGATCACAGAACAAGGATGGTCTTTTTCCGGGGCAGGCTTTGGAAAGTTCAAGACATGCCAACCGGACAGCCATTCCTGCGATTCCTTTCAAAGAAGGACTGGAGAACACAAAAGAAGTCGTGGTGGTTCCCAATCCCGCGACAGTGACCGCCGGCGCCCTGGGATTTCCCGGCGATGAAAACCAGATCATTTTTGCCAATCTTCCTTATAAATGCGAACTAAAGATCTATACTGAGACCGGCGATTTTATTGATAAAATTGACCATATCGGAACCGACCAGGAATTATGGTTCCAGAAAACGGACAATAATCAATATGTAAGCCCGGGTATTTATATTTTAGCCGTTACCCAGGCGGAAGATGTAGATGGCAAAAAACTGGCTGATCGTTTTGTAAAATTTGTATTAGTGAGATAGAGAAAGGAGTTGATTATGAATTTCAGAAAGAATTGTTTTAAAATAGTATTTCTTATCGCCTTTCTCAATGTGTTGTTATTTGGTGAAATAGAAAAGAAAGCGCAAACAGGATTCAGGTTTTTGGAAAATCCTGTTTCAGCCGAAGCCATTGGCCGCGGGGGACTTGGATTAGTCTCTTTCCGCAATTCCAATACCAGTTTCTGGAATCCGTCAGGACTTGGCTGGGTAGAGGACAAATTGGATTTTAATTTTAATCATACCCAGGGAATCGCTGACATCAATTATAGTTCCATGGCAGCCAGTTTCCGGCTGGGTAACTTTGGTGTTCTTGGACTTGACGCCATTAATATGGATTACGGTGATCTGATTGAAACCAGGCGGGCTGATAATGATAAAGGATACATTCAAACCGGAACCTTTTCTCCCGCCGCCTATGCCCTGGGAGTCAGTTTCGCGCAAAAAGTGAGTAATCGCTTTTCTTATGGTGTCAAAGTAAAATACGCTTACCAGGACCTGGGCAGCGCCTGGGTTGCGGAACAAGGGGCTGATGTCGATGACAGCACCCTGGTAATCGGTCGTGAAAAATACAATCTGGGTGAACCGGCTCTGGATATTGGCGCAACCTATGATTTTCTGAATCATGGCATCCGTTTTGGCGCCACCATGACAAATATTTCCCGTGAGATTAAATATGAAAGGGAAGCCGAAAAATTCCCACTGCCCTTTGCTGTAAGTTTTAGTTTGGGAATGGCGCCATTTTCTTTTACAAAACTGAATCCGGAAGTCCATGACCTTTATATCGGTTTTGAATCAGTTCATCCACGGGATTTTAAAGAAAAGTTGAAATTTGGCGCAGAATATACTTATAATAAAATGGTGGTGCTGCGCACCGGATACATGCACAATTATGATGAAAGGGGATTGACTTTTGGCATCGGAATTATCCAGCAATTGCAGGAGATGAAATTTCGAATGGACTATGCTTTCCAGGACTTTGGAATTTTTAGCGGCGTCCACACCTTTTCATTGGGTTTTTCCAGATGATATTTGTAATTAAAAACATAACCATGGGCTTGTAATTGCTACTCCTTTAAAAACCTGATTAAAGTTAACGAATATTAAAAATTACAAGCCCTGAAATTGGAGAATTATGAAGAAAAAAAATTTTCATTTACTGATCATTTTATGCTGTATGATAGTTGCAAATCTGACAGCAGCAGAAATCTACATCCGTGTCAACCAGGTAGGATATTTAACTGATGAACCCAAAACCGCTTTGGCTTTTTCTGAAGAGGACTTCGCTAATAAGCAGTTTGAAATCATCAATGCTGAAACCGGCAGGAAAGTCTGGGGACCGGCTAAACTTGGAGAAAAAACCGGTGTCTGGGGAGATTTTAAATATCATTATGAACTCAATTTTACAGATTTTAAAAAAGCCGGTAAATATAAATTGAAAATCACCGGTACCGATGTGGTTTCACAACTCTTTCCCCTTGGTGATAAAGTTTATAATGATTACCATGAATCTGTTATCACTTACATGCAGCAACAACGCTGCGGGTACAATCCCTTTTTTGATGAAGTGTGTCATCAAAAAGACGGCCGCTCAATGTACGGGCCAATGCCGGATTCCACCTATGTTGATGTCTCCGGTGGCTGGCATGATGCGGGGGATCACCTGCGCTACCTGATGACATCGGGAAACTCGGTTTGCAGGCTGCTTTTTTCCTACAAACAAAATAAAGGAAAATTTCAGGACAAAGTAAACAAATTAGGCCAGCCCCGGCCCAACGGCATTCCCGATATTCTTGATGAAGCGAAATGGGGACTGGATTGGATGCACAAAATGCATCCGCAACCGGATCAGCTCTTTCACCAGGTGGCTGATGACCGCGATCACATTGGTTTTAAACTTCCTTACCTTGATTCTGCTGATTATGACTGGGGGCCTGGTGAATACCGTACCGCCTATTATGCCAGCGGAAAACCCCAGGGACTGGGAGAACATCAGAATACTTCCACCGGAATTGCCAACCTGGCCGGCCGTTTCGCGGTAGCAATGGCAATGGCTTATGACATCTGGAAAAATGACTTGAACGATCCGGTCTACGCGGAAAAATGCAAAAATGCCGGTATCGAAGTGTATGAAATGGGAATAGACCAGCCGGGATGCCAGGAAGGAACGCCCAACCGGGCTCCTTACCGCTACCATGAGATCACCTGGGCCGATGATATGGAATGGGGGGCGGCTGAACTTTTCAAAATTACTAATCGTGAAAAATATCTTCAGGATGCCATCAAATTCTCAGAAATCGCCGGCACGGAATCCTGGATGGGCGCTGATACAGCCAGGCACTATGAGTACTATCCCTTTATGAATATGGGACATTATTCACTCTGGGAAGTGGCTGATAAAAAGACACAAAAAACCCTGGTGGGATATTATGAAAAAAATATTAAGGCGGTTAAAAAACGGGCGGATCAAAACGCTTATGGAATCGGCATTCCCTTTATCTGGTGTTCCAATAACCTGGCGGCGGCTTTTATAACTCAATGTCTGCTTTATGAAAAAATGACCGGCAATGATCAATATCATGAATTAATGCAGGCCCATCGTGACTGGCTGTTGGGACGAAATCCCTGGGGATGTACGCAAATTATCGGCATTCCACCCTATGGTGAATTTCCCCATTACCCTCATACGCCGACAACTATATTTACAGATAAATTGATTGTGGGCGGACTCAATGACGGGCCGGTTTATGCCACGATCTATAATAAGCTAAAAGGAATTAAACTCACAGGGCCGGACAAGTATGCTGAGTTTCAATCGGGGGTTGCGGTTTTTCATGACGATATTGGAGACTATTCCACCAATGAACCGACACTGGATGGCAGCGCGGAGACCCATTATTTTTTGAGTACCTTTGCGAAATAAAGAGCCACGAAACAGAGTGTTTAATTAAGTTGACGCGGATTATAACGGATTTTTAAAGCACGGTAGACTTTGGTTTTCCGTGCTTTTCTGTTTTGAAATCCTTAAATTACGCGATGAAAAAAAAACAAATACTGAATTACACCATCGAAGAATTAAAACAGGAACTGGAAAAGCTGGGTGAAAAGAAGTTTCGCGCCGACCAGATTTTTGTTTGGCTGCATAAACAGAATGTGCTTGATTTTGACAGCATGTCCAACCTCTCTAAGGGACTGCGGGAAAAACTCGCCGGGACCTTCGATTCATCCCTTTTGAAAATCAATAAAATCGCGGCGTCAAAAACAGAGAACACGCGTAAATACCTTTTTGAGTTGCCCGACGGCAATTTTATTGAATCGGTCTATATGCAGGAGGGAAACCGTGTCACCCTTTGCATCTCCACAATGGTGGGCTGCCCGGTAGGCTGTCCCTATTGCGCCACGGGATTGATGGGGTTTAGCCGTAACCTGACCACGGCCGAGATCGTCAACCAGCTTTTATACATTAATGCCAGGGAAGAGGTGCCGGTGACCAATATTGTTTTCATGGGCATGGGTGAACCTTTTCTGAATTATGATAATGTGATCAAAGCCGCGCAACTATTCAATGCTCCCTCAGGCGCAGAAATTTCCGCCCGTAAAATTACCATCTCCACCTGCGGCATTGTACCGGCGATACGGCGCTATACAAAGGAGGGGCACAAGTTCAAACTGGCGGTATCCCTCAATGGCACAACCGATGACCAGCGTACCATCATGATACCGGTCAATAAAAAATATTCCCTCACCATGCTGATCGATTCATTAAAGCAATACACACAAGCCACTAAACAACGGGTGACTTTGGAATATATCTTGGTGAAGGATTTTAATGACAGCGCCGATGACGCGCGGCGGTTGCGGGCCATGCTCAGTTCTTTTCCCTGTAAACTCAACATCATTCCCTATAATGAAAATGAACACTGCGCTTTTCAAGGCCCGTCGGAACAGGAATTAGACCGGTTCCTCAAACGAATGTACAAAGCGCCCTTTGCCGTCACTGTGCGCCGGAGCAAGGGCCAGGATATATCCGCCGCCTGCGGCCAGCTGTATGCAAAAAAGCGTCAGGAAACTCTGGATAATAAATAGCCATTATTTTAGGAAACCCTTCCGTAATGAATCTTTCGATGGATTCAAATAGATTTATGTGGAAAAATACCGGGAAAAGCAAACGAATTCTTAACAATGGGTTTACATAAAATTAACAAAAAGTTCATACTTTGTTTACAAATTATTGCGTTAATTTACGCCTGATTTTTGTTTTGTTTAATTGTAAAAAAATGATAAAAATAAAAGTATGAAATATACTGTTTATACAGGTATTTAAGCAGAAAATTTAATTCAGTGACTATTTTAAAAAGTGGAATTATACATTGAATTTAGAGTAATATTTCATATCTTTTAGGCTGTAGAAAAACTTTAAAATTGGAAAGAAATATGCAAGTTTTAAAATCTGAAAAAATTGTAGGAATATTAAAAGGACTGGCGTTGCTCAGTTTAATTTATTTATTCCTTGTAAGTATTAAACTGTTTGGGTATTCCTTTAAGGCTATGGGAGCAGATGCCGCGCATGCGATCATGGAAACAGTATCAAATCCTTTTGTCGGATTAATTACAGGTATATTAACCACAGCCCTGGTGCAAAGTTCTTCAATGACAACATCACTGGTTGTCGGGTTTGTTGCCGGGGGGGCTTTTGGGGCTGATCCCCAGGTTGCCATTCAGTTAGCAATTCCAATTATCATGGGAGCAAATATTGGCACCAGTGTCACTAATATGCTGGTGAGTTACGGACATGTTACTGATTCCGATGAGTTTGAACGGGCTTTTTCAACTAGTGTCGTCCATGATTTTTTTAATGTGCTGGCGGTCATTGCTATTTTTCCGCTGCAGTATTTCTTTAATATTCTTGGTTGGGCAGCAACACTGATGTCAAAAGCCTTTACTGGTGTTGGTGGCGTTTCTCTCTTCAATCCCTTAAATGCAATCATCAAACCGGTAGCAAAAGAGATTCTTCATCAGGTCCATATTCCCTGGCTGGGCATTATTGTTTCTTTATTATTGCTCTTCTTCGCATTGCGGTTTATTGTCAAAGTAATGAAAATGCTGGTGCTGGAGAAAATCGAAGTTCTTTTTGATAAATATATTTTTAAAACCACACTCAGAGCATTGGTGCTGGGGATGCTTTTCACCGCAATTGTCCAATCCAGTTCCATTACCACTTCACTGGCGGTTCCTCTGGCTGCTGCGGGTGTCGTTACCATTACGCAAATCTATCCCTATACTTTGGGGGCGAATATCGGAACAACGATTACTGCTATGCTGGCAGCCCTTTCCACGACCAATGAGGCGGCTGTGACAATCGCTTTTTCACACTTGCTGTTTAATTTATTGGGAATTGCAATCTTTCTACCCCTTAAAAATATTCCTATCACCATGGCTATAAAGTTTGCCCAATGGTCAAAGACGAGAAAATATTTGCCCGCTCTTTATATTTTGTTTATATTTTTCATTATACCGGGCTTATTAATATATTTACTGAGGTGACGAAAAAATGTGGAAAAAATTTGTTGATACATTAAAGAAAAAATCCCTATCAGAGCAGATATTTGAAAAATCACTGGAGACAATCCGGCTGGATAAAGATATGTTTATGAATGCCAAATATGCCCTGAGAAACCATGGCAATTTGGAGTTGGCAAAAAAAGTTTTGGAAGAAGATAGACGGGTCAATAAATCGGAACGGTCAGTCAGACGCAAACTGTTAACCCATTTTGCCCTGACCGATAAAATTGAAATCGGCTCCGGTTTTACCATGTCCAGTATTGTTATTGATATCGAACGCATCGGGGACCAGGCCAAAAATATCGCTGACCTGGCTTTGCTGATGGATGATAATTTCTCCAGCGGGCCTTATGATGAGAGAGTTAAAGTAATAGAAAAACAAATTGAAGAATTATTTGACAAAACTTTACTGGCGTTTGAAAACAGTGATGAAGAAGCCGCCCGTGATGTTATTAATACATACAAAGATAAAATTTCAGGCGAATGCTCGGCAATCAAGGATTCGCTGGTTAAGGAAGCGGAAACAATCGGCAATGGTAATGCTGTGGCAGTGGCGCTCTATTTACGGTATTTGAAGAGAACCGCCGCACATTTATATAACATTTCTACCAGTGTCTTAAATCCCTTCCCAAGAATCGGCTATAAAGAGAAAAATTAAACGAGGTATTTTAAGTGGCAAAAGGCGTTACAAAACAAAGCGAAGACTATGCAAAATGGTATACTGATGTTGTTTTAAAAGGTGAACTGGCAGATTACGGCCCGGTCAAAGGCACTATGATCATTCGTCCCTACGGCTATGCCATCTGGGAATCCATAAAAGCGGCCGCCGATGAGATGTTTAAGGAAACCGGACATGTAAACGCCTATTTTCCGATGTTTATTCCGGAAAGTTTTATGACCAAAGAAGCGGAACATGTGGAAGGTTTTGCCCCGGAATGTGCTGTGGTCACTCACGGCGGTGGAAAAGAACTGGAAGAACCACTTTATATCCGCCCAACCTCGGAAACGATTATTTGGTCTGCTTACAAAAAATGGATCAATTCCTATCGTGACTTGCCGATCCTTATTAATCAGTGGGCCAATGTTGTCCGCTGGGAAATGCGGACAAGACTTTTTCTAAGAACCACAGAGTTTTTATGGCAGGAAGGGCATACCGCCCACGCCACTGCCGAAGAAGCTGAAGAAGAAACCCGTAAAATGATTGAGGTCTACCGTCGTTTGGCAGAAGACCATATGGCAATGCCGGTATACGTGGGTAAAAAAACCGATGCCGAGAAGTTTGCCGGCGCAGTGCATACCTATTGTATTGAGGCAATGATGAAAGACAAAAAAGCATTACAGGCCGGTACCTCCCACAATCTGGGACAAAATTTTGCCAAAGCCTTTGATGTGAAATTCCTGAGTAAAGAAAATAAACAGGAATATGTGTACGCCACCAGCTGGGGGGTCAGTACACGATTGGTTGGCGGATTGATCATGGCGCATGGAGATGACAAAGGGTTGATCTTACCGCCCAAAGTCGCGCCTTACCAGGTGGTGATTGTACCAATCTGGAAAAAAGAAGAAGACCGGGTGGCTATTATGGATAAAGTGGACCAGATCGCTGCGGAACTGAAAGCCAATGATATCCGGTTAAAAATTGATGATAATCCATCCCAATCACCGGGTTGGAAATTTAACCAGTATGAAATGCAGGGCGTCCCCGTGCGAATTGAAATCGGCCCCAAAGACCTGGAAAAAGGCCATGTGGTGATGGCGCGCCGGGATACCGGCAAAAAGGATTTCATCAAAATGGATCAAATTGCAAAAACTATCGTCGATTTGATGCCGCAAATGCAACAGGAGTTGTTTGATAAAGCCCTTAAATTCAGGGAAGAAAACACAAAAACGGTTGACAATTACGAAGACTTCAAAAAAGCCATTGATGATGGCAATTTTGTGAAAGCTTACTGGTCCGGTGATGGCAAAATGGAAGAAACCATTCAAAAAGAAACCAAAGCTACTGTCCGCGTTATTCCCTTTGATCAGCCGGAAGAAAAGGGCACCTGCTTTTACACCGGAAAACCGGCGGAAAAGATTGCGATTTTCGGAAAATCCTATTAATCGTAAAAATATACAGAAAATTTACAAAGTTCCGGATAAATTTAATGGCTCTATGAGATTAATAGTTTATATAAAGCCACTCGGTTTTTTATAAACTGTTAAACTCTTTCAGAGTTTTTAATATTTTTTCATTTTTCCATGGGTTTGCACCCATGGTTATTAATGTTTAATCCCTTCGGGATAATATGAATCCGGATACTATTGGCATTATAAAAATTACCGTAAAAAAATGAAAAATAACTGACGTTAAAAATTTTATATTGT
>CAYYMT010000075.1:0-17891 GCA_964472715.1 uncultured bacterium
TCGATTTTGAATATAGGTTTTGTCGGAAATCCGGATTTTAGTCTGTGTCATTCCCAGAGGCTGGAAAATTTTTTCATTGACGTAATCATGAAATTTTTGTCCTGTCACTCGTTCCACGATCAAGGCCAGCAGAGTGTAGGCGGAATTGGAATATTCGTACTGATTGCCTGGCGGAAAACTCAGTCCCTTTTGCCGTTTTAACATTTCCAAAAGCATATCATGGGTATACCATTGCGAAAAAGCGATACCCATTAAATGATACATGTTTTCAGAATCCCGAATACCGCTGGTGTGATAAATCATCTGTTCGATGGTGATCCTTCCATAGACTGAATCCGGCAATTCCGGGAAATAATCAATGATGCGGTCACCGGGCTTGATTTCCTTGTCCTGGATCAGCATGAGAATTGCCGCCGCCGTGATTTGTTTGGAGAGAGAGCCGATACGATAAACCGATTGTGGTGTGGCCGGCACATTCAACTCCAGGCTGGCCTTGCCATAGGTTTTTTTGTAGACTATTTTTCCTTTTGAAATGACTGCTACAGAAATGGAGGGCGTTGTGTCATTATAATCTTTTGAAAGCAGACGATCGATGGATTTTTCTAAATTTTCACAGAAAAGTGTACCAAACAGAAATAATACAGTGACTAATAATTTTTTCATTTTAAGGCGCCTTTTTTTAAAAAGTCCTGTTGTCAATTTGAATTGTTTCTTACAAGTTTTCCTTTTTTATAACCATTTCAAAGGTCTAGCGACCATTTGAAAGGTAAAGTTTTGCAATTTTATTGGCCAGCGGTTCAACATCAGGTTCCCGGCGGTTAGTAAGGATAATGATGGACAACTTTTGTTCAGGATACCGCTGTATGACATTACGAAACCCGCAGGTGCTGCCGGTATGGGACATTCGATAATGTCCGTAAAAGTCATCGATTCGCCAGCCGAACCCATAGCCTTTGAGTCCCGGTTCAACAGTTTGCTCAAATAATTTTTCCGGCAGTAATTTATCAGTGTAAAGGGCCTGGTCCCATTTGTAGAGATCCAGCACTGATGAATAGATCCCGCCGTCGCCGAGAACCGCGCTGGTGATACTTTGGTCGGAAAAGGGAATGGAATCCGTGGTCACATGATAGCCGAAGGCCCGGTCTGGAACCTGGTTCCGGCCCTCAACAAAAGCCATGCTTTGGGTCATTTGTAAGGGCAGGAAAATATTATTTCTGAGATATTCCGGAAAAGACAGCCCGGAGATTTTTTCAATGATCTTCACCAGTACGGCATAGGCGGAGTTGGAGTACCGGTGCTTCGTGCCCGGTTCAAAATAGGTGCTGTCCACCTGCGTCATCATAGCCAAAACATCTTCGTCATGCACCGGTCGGGTGGCGGTATCGGGAATCAAATTTTCATAGTCAATCAGGCCTGAGGTATGCTGCAGGAGATGTTGAATTGTGATCTTCCTTCCATATTCCGGAAAATCGGGAAAAATATCTGTGACTTTATCATCCAATTGCAATTTGTTTTCTTTAACCAACAGCATAATGCCCATGGCAGTGAATTGTTTGGTTAGTGATGCCAGTCGAAAGTTGGTTTCCGGCTTGACCGGATTTTTATTTTCCCGGTCCGCCATGCCGTAGGATTTCACGACTACCGGCTCACTATCTTTTATTACCATAATTGAAGCGCCGGGGCGGTTTCCGGTATAATCGGTGAATAATTGTTTGATTTTTGTTTCTTTGGTGGAATCACAGCCAATCATTAACATAATCATAAAAAAAGCTCCTAAATGTTTCATATTTTCCCTCTGGATAGTTGGTTTTAAAAGTAATGAGCGCAGAATTGTACTCCGTAAAATTATCAACTGCGGATTGGAAATATGCAGGCTAAGTTACATTTGGGTTTACATTAGTTATTTTTCCGGTAGATGGCAACAAATAATTTGGAATAAATAATTCAGGTGAATAAGTTTGATTGTTATTTAAAATGTGATTATTGCGAAGGAAACATGTGAAAATCATGTACAGCCCCGCTACTGTAAGCAATGAGATTTTTTCGATTATGCCACGGAAATCATCTGGAAGGCCGGAAAAATCGCTGGAATTGCAAGTCAGGATACTTCAGATAGTCATTATTGAATTCTTTTCGAGGGTCAAAAAGGATTTCTATGAAATTGATTACTTTTCTGGAAACCGTTTTTTGCAAGCGGTTTTTTTATTTTAACATACAATATTTTTTAATACCTGTCCTGTTTGTTAGTACTGCCTGTGCTTCTGTTTCTCACGGCCAAATTACTACCAAACAAGGAAAGCCCGTCCCATTCACTTATATTAAAAACATAAGTACAGGCTATGTTACTTATTCCGATGAACAGGGATATTTTTCATTAAGTAATAACTGCCAGGTAAACGACTCTCTGCAAATACAGCGTATCGGCTACCATACCAAATTCACTATCCTAAAACAAAATAATCAGACTATCATTTTATATCCACAAAACATCAATTTAAAAACAGTTACCATTGAAGGCGAACAGAAAAACTTTTCCGGTTCTAATGGTGAACTGGTAAAAATCGAAAAATCAGCGGCAATCAAGTCCATCAATCACCGATCAATTTTCTCATCTATACCGGGCGCTTACATCAAATCCTATGGGGGCTCAGCTGGTCTTAGCACATTGAGTATGGACGGCGCTCCAACCCGCCATACAAAAATATTGATCAGTGGTTTTGACATCACCAATACTCAAAACGGGCAGGTGGATCTTTCTCAATTACCGCAGAACTTTATAGAGAATATAACCTATGATCCCTATATAGTGTCATCTTTTGGAAATGGGGGAAGCGAGGGTGCAATCAATATATCCCCCTGGCAGGAATCCAGTTCTCTTTATTTTGGCGCAGGGAGTTTTGGTAAACAGGAATACGGACTTACTTTTAGTCATCAACTGTCTTCATTTCATCTGAATTTAATGGCAGGCAAATCTAAAGATGATGGAGATTATGAGGGTTACAATCCGGTTACCGATAATTACCAGGTTCGGAAAAATAATTACCTTGAGAGACAATATCTTTCATTTCGATTACAGGGCGTCATTACAAAAAATCTTTTTGGTAAATTACTCTACCTATATTCTGATCAAAATCGTGGTGTAGCCGGGCAAATATGGTCGCCCACACCGGAATCATACAGGGAAGACAGTTTTCATCTTTTCGGAGCCAAATTAGGCTGGGTACTAAATCATGGCGCAGGCTTTTTTCAAACCACCATCAGGAACTCTCAGGACCATTACTTCAGTTCACCCAATTTTGGATTTCCCTATAACAGTAATCATACCATGAACACTCTCCGCTTTAAACTCACTCAGAATCTGAAACTAACCGATTTCTTAAAATATACAGTCGCTATCACCGGTAATGATGACAAATTAATATCAAGAAATACCGGCAATCATACACGCTTATCCTGGCAATTTTCCAATTCCTTATCTCTGCAATTTAAAAACTTTGAGTTTATCCCTGAATATCATTTTGATTATGCTGATGACCTTTATTCAGAATCCACCTGGAATTATACACTGCGGTATACTTTAGACCGATGGATTTTCCATTCTGCAGCATTTAATTTTGGCCAACATTTTTATTATCCCTCTTTCAATGATCTCTATTGGCAGCCCGGAGGCAATCCAAAGCTGAATCCTGAAGAAACAGCCGTAAGTTCTTTAGATCTGCAATTTTCTTTACTACAACCACAGGATTTCAAAATTTTAGTATTTGACAAAAAAAGTAAAAATCTGATTCAGTGGCTGCCATCACAATCCTACTGGCTGCCTAAAAATATCCGTCAATCCTCACGTCGTGGTATAAAAAGCATTTATAATTTTTCCTTTGAAAAACTACCAGTCAGCGCTATTATCAATTACACCTACAATTTCTCCAAAGATGTCAATGGTAACTCTTTACTCTATTCACCACGCCATTCCGGTAGCATCAATCTCGATCTCACCATGGATAATTGGCAAATCCATTATCAGGGTCATTATACCGATGAACGAATTGCCCGCTATTCATGGCCGGAAAATGTGATTATCAAACCGATCACTGAACATACGACAGGCGTTTCATACACCCATGTCTTTAAGTATGGACGGTTAGCCACTTCAGTGTTGGTGGAAAATATGACTAATGTAGCATATGAGACCATCAAGGGCTACCCCGAACCAGGAAGGACATTTAAAATAAGATTACAATTTTATCTAAATAATCAAAAAGGAATAGAAAAATGAAAAAACTGATACTATTAATTTTCTCCTTCATATCACTGGTCTTAGCCAAGGAGGTTTATATTTTATGTGAAGGGAATTTCGGTTCTTCCAATGCCTCTCTCTGGCAGTATGATGGCACAGAGACCAATGGCCCGGTTTACTGGGATCTCGCTTCCAATCCTTTAGGTGATGTGGCCCAATCACTGACTTATCATGATAACAAATTATTTGTCGTGGTTAATAATTCTCACAAAGTGGATGTGTTGAACACAGAAACCAATGAACTGATCACCTCTATTGAACTTCCCTATTCAACACCCCGGTATATGGCGATCCATGGGGAAACTGGTTATCTTTCCTGCTGGGGAGCTGCCGGCATTATTCGGTTTGATCTGAATTCTTATGCAGTATTGGATACTATCAAAGTTGGCGCTTTGCCGGAGGATTTGTTGATCAAAGATGATGTTCTCTATACTTCCATCACTATGGATGCGGCCTGGTCCAGTGAAAATAATATCTATTCCTATGATCTTACGACAGCGATGCCTACGCTGATTGATAGTTTTGAGGTAATTGCAGGGCCGGCCAAAATGGTCTTAAAAGGGAATGATCTTTATATTGCATCAACTTATTATGATGATTCCTGGAATACCTATGCAGGGATGTCAAAAATAAATTTAGAAACGAAATCCATAAGTACTGCAGATTATGGTATTAATTTTTCTTTCAGTGATGATTTGGCGGTTTATAATAACGCTGTATATCGCGCTTATGGTAATGGCATGGTAAAAATTGATGATGATTGCCAGTATAATGAAGAAGACCAGGTGGGGGCTGTCAATGGCCCTGTCTATGCATTGAAAGTCCATGATAATAATATTTACATGGCCTATACTGATTATGTCGCCCCGGATACGGTGACTATTTTAGACAGTGAAGCAAACCTGGTGACGCATTTAAAAGTTGGTGCTATCCCCGGTGATTTTGCTTTTCTACCTGGCAGTACCGATATTGAAGAAAACACTCAATTAGCAGATAAATTCGAACTCAAACAAAATTATCCTAATCCCTTTAATCCGGTAACCGACATTCAGTATACACTCGCACAAAAAACCCGGGTGAAATTATCGGTTTATAATATGCTTGGCCAACATATCACAACTTTAGTCAATCAATCCCAAACACCCGGTCTAAAGACCATTCAATGGAATGCAGTTGACAGTCATGGGAATAAGGTTCCTACCGGTGTATATTTTTATCGTTTGGAAATTATGGGGGAAAGTTTTGTTAGAAAGATGGTTTATATGAAATAAGTACTGAAATTCCCTGATTTCAGTTGATAATCCGCAGTGTAGACGATCAGCCGGATATGCTGTGGATCTCTTTATCATTAAGAAGCGGGCCATATTTTTGGTCTTCCTGAACGATATGATCGAAAAACCAGTCCTGCAGATAATTTAATAATTTCATGGCTACAAATATTTTACCTTCCTGACGATCTCTCTGAAGTTCTTTGATTTTGTTTTCAAATTGTTTGTGTTCCTGCTTATGCTCCGGAAGACGTTCATAACCATATTTTTCCATATAATATTCTTCATCACGAAAGTGGGAATTAACATATTGCAGGAGATCATTCAGAATATCATTGATCACCAATTCGGATTTTGAACTCATGATCTCCCGGTAGAGAGTTTGCGCGGTCTCGAATAGGGTTTTGTGCTGATTGTCAAAGTAGTCAATACCAACACTGTAATTTTCCTGCCATGTAAAATTATCCATATAAAAGAACTCCAATTAAAATGATTTTTTAATATAAAAGCTTTGTTAAATTTTCCAAACATCTTTCTTTAAAATAGACAAATTCCGGTAAATATGTTATATTTTGCCGTAATAAACCGGAGTGATTATGGATAGAAATGATTTTAAAACAAAACCTTATCGTTTAAATAATGACATTCAAAACTATGCCTGGGGACAGAGTGGTGAAGAGGCTTTCATTCCGAAACTGCTCGGTCTGAAACCGGAACCCGGCATCACCTATGCCGAACTTTGGATTGGCGCCCATCCCAAAGCGCCGTCAAAAATCGATGAAACCAGTCTACCGGAATTCATTCGGCGATACCCAGAAGAAATTTTGGGAACTGAAAAAGCCAGGAAATTTGAAAACCGACTTCCTTTTCTCCTGAAAGTCTTATCAGCAGGTGAAGCGCTCTCTATACAGGCCCACCCCAATAAGTCCCAGGCAGAAAAATTGCATCGCCTTGACCCGGAGCATTATCCCGATGATAATCACAAACCGGAGATTGCCATTGCTCTGAATAAACTGACGGCCCTGGTGGGGTTCAAAAAAATTACGGTCATCAAGCAGATACTTAATGATTATCCGCCCATAGATGCATTTATATCAGTAGATGCGCATAAAAAAATCAGCGGCACCAGGGATGACCGCGAATGGATTCGTCTCCTGTATTCGGAAATAATGAAAAAAGCAGAGGAAAAGGAAACCGAGTTGGAAAAGGTTCTGCAGGATATGGACCTTTTGCTTAAAAATAAGGAAGAGCTGTCAGAACAGGACCTACTCTATCTGCAATTACGCCAAAAATACGGGAATGACGTTGGCCTTTTTTCGCTATATCTACTGAATCTGGTGCATTTAAAAAAGGGTGAAGCGGTATTTTTGAAAGCCGGCATTCCCCATGCCTACCTGCATGGTAATATTATTGAATGTATGGCGAACTCGGATAATGTTGTGCGGGCGGGGTTAACGCCGAAGTTTAAAGACATCAGCACATTGGTGAATATCCTGACTTATGAAAACGGCCTGCCCAATATCATTCAGCCGGTTGCCGGTTCCCATGACATCTTTTATCATGTTCCGACACCGGAATTTGCTCTGCGGCAAAGAATATTGTCTGCCGGTGAAAAGCAGGATGTTAAAATCAAAGGAATGGAAATTTTGCTGGTAACCGTTGGCCAAATAACCCTGTCAGGAACTGATTTTGATATGACTATAAAAAAAGGGGAAACAGTTCTGATACCGGCCATTCTTGGAGAATACACAATTACAACAGATATGGCGGCCACCATTTTTACGGCTTTTATTCCGGAGAAATAATGCAACTATTGGATTATATCGTTATTTTCATTTATCTGGTGGTTGTACTCTCCATCGGATATCTGATCACCCGGCGGAAAAAACAGGATGTGGAGGAATATTTCACAACCAACCGGTCTATGGGCTGGTTTACCGTAGGATTGTCGGTAATGGTAACCGCTTTTAGCGCTGTGAATTATACCGGTTTTTCAGGAGAGGTTTTCAGCCACGGTTTGTATGTTTTGCTCTGTTTGCCGGTTTTTATTTTAGTTGCAATTCCTGTAAACAAAATTATTATTCCCTATTTTTATAATCATCAATTTGCCACGGCTTATGAATATCTGGAGAAAAAATTTGACCGGCGTATCCGTATGTTGGCGGCATTCCTGTTTATTGTCTGGCGGACATTCTGGGGAGCGACGATCCTTTATATTCCCACGAAAATTTTGAGCCTGATAACCGGTTGGAATAATTCGGTTATCATATTAGTTGTTGGTTTTTCCGTGCTGGCATATACGACTTACGGAGGGATTCGCGCGGTGATGATCACTGATGCGTTCCAGTTTTTTGTTTTATTCCTGGGGCTTTTAATCGGAATTTTTACGATTTCGGCGCAATTCAATGGGGGACTGTTTGAGATACTGAAAATCGGTATTGCCAATGGTTTGGCCAGGCCGTTTTATCCTTTTGATACGCAAATTTTTTCCTTTGATCCCACAATCCGTATCAGTTTTTGGAGTTGTATTACCGGTACTTTTGTGGCTTTTCTGGCCCGCTACAGTGCCGATCAGATGGTAGTACAGCGCTATTTTACAGCCCGGTCGTTAAAAGATGCCACCCGCGGATTTTGGTTGAATGTCGTCAGCGCGGTGATTTCGCTGTCTGTGTTAGCTGTTTTAGGGTATGTCATTTTCGCGCATAGTACTTTGGCCGGTACAATCGGTAAATTTGATAAGCCGATTGTCTATTTTGTGCAGTTTGTCAAAGCTTTGCCGGCCGGTATTACCGGATTGATGATCGCTGGATTAGTGGCGGCAACGATGTCCAGTATAGATTCCGGCGCCAATTCCTGTACCAGGGTGTGGATCGCTGATATCTTTGAACTGCTGTCAACGAAAAAGTTGAGTTTGACAGTGACCAGATATTTTTCACTGGTTTTTGGTATACTGATCATTCTGATATCATTGTTTGTGGGTCGGTTGGGATCGATTTTTGAGATTGCCAATAAGGTGGTTAATGGTTTTGGAAGCCCGCTGTTAGCGCTATTCATTATGGGGAAGTTTTCAAAATATTTCTCTGTAAAAGGTGTTTTACTGGGAGGTATAACCGGCGCGATTTTCAGCGCTGCGATATCCTTGTTGGTTACGAATCTGGCCCTGCATTATTATGCTGTCGTGAATTTATCAGGAACATTGGTACTTGGATATTGCTTCAGTCAAATCGATAAACTCCGCTCTGCCCGGTAAAGGTGGGGTCACTGAAAGTATTATTCTTTTTTCTTTTGTTTTTATAAATTCATGTCATATTTTTTACTACCACTAATGATTGAGGAATAAGCATTATTATTTAACTATAAAATAATACTTAATTTTGGAGATTGCTTATGTCCGAATACACAAAAACGCAAAAATCCAAACGGCTGGTTGCCCTGGATGTTTTTCGCGGCGCCACTGTTGCATTAATGATCATGGTTAATAATCCTGGTAGTTGGGGTCATATTTACTCGCCTCTGCGCCATGCCAAATGGTTTGGTTGTACACCTACTGATCTGGTCTTCCCCTTTTTCCTTTTTATTGTCGGGACTGCAATGTGGTACGCTTTCAGGAAGTTTGATCACCAATTGAACAAAGCTGCCGCCCAAAAAATAATAAAACGAACACTCATCATATTTTTTTTGGGACTTCTTCTCAATTTGTTGAGACCTGTTGATTCCTTCGGAGAATTATTTGGCAAGGTAAGAATAATGGGTGTGCTGCAACGAATAGCGATCTGTTATGGCGTGGCATCCTTTATGGTTCTGACTATGAAGCCCAAAAAGTTAGTCTGGGCCAGCGGTATTTTGCTGGTTGGTTACTGGCTGTTGATGGGACTGTTTGGAGATTTTACACTGGAAGGAAATCTGGCCACGAAAGTTGATTATGTATTGCTGGGCAGTAATCACATCTATCATGGATATGGTGTGCCCTTTGATCCGGAAGGCTTGTTTTCTACGATACCGGCAATTGTCACTGTAATATTGGGATATTTTACAGGAGCCTGGGTGACCAATGCCAGTGCGCCTAAGGAAGCCGTGAAAAAATTGATATTCAATGGCGTTTTATTCGTCCTCGGCGGATTGTTGTGGGGATTGTTCTTACCAATCGGAAAACCGATCTGGACCAGTTCCTATGTCATATATACCGGTGGTCTGGCGATGGTAACCCTGGGAATCGCTATTTTATTTATTGATGTGCTGGATTATAAAAAATGGGCCAAACCTTTTGTAGAGTTTGGCGCGAATCCCTTATTTATTTTTGTGCTCTCCAATTTTGTCGTCAAAATTATGGTATACATTTTCCGGTGGGAAGGAGCTGACGGCAAAACCAATAATCTGCGGGACTGGCTCTATCATAATTTCTTTGTGCCTCTGTCCGGTGGTAGTATGATAGACGGTTCTCTTCTTTTTGCATTAACCATGATCGTGTTTTACTGGTATCTGGTTCATATCCTCTATAAAAAGAAAATATTCATAAAAATATAGTTTTTCGGATTAGAACAAGGGGCTGCAGCCCCTTGTTTATTTTATACCTTTTTCATTGAGAAAAGCGCTGTAAGCCTGATCAGTGCCTTTGATATGATTGATCAGCCAATCTTTTAAGAAATTGATTACTTCCAGGGACAATAAGAGTTTGCCTTTTTCAAAATCTGCTTTGAAGTCCCCGACTTTATCGATGAATACCTGGTGTTCCAATTTATGCATTTTTGACCGGGGATAATCGTATCGATCAAAATACCTTTCTTCAGTTCTGAAATGTTCAACCGTATATTTTGTCAGTTTATCAAGGATTTTACCCAATTCTTCTTTTGTTTTTTTGTTTCTCATTGCTTCATGAATTTCATTTATATAATCAAACAGTTTTTTGTGCTGTTCGTCGATCTCCGCAATATTAACGCTGAATTCATCACGCCAGTTTGCTAAGGCCATTATGCTACTCCTTTATTATTGTTTCTAAATTAATGGGGTGTTCCAGAAAAAAGGTTGTCCCTTTGTCTTTATCGCTTGTAAAATAAATTTTTCCATGCAGATATTTCTCGGTAAATAATTTCATGCTGTAGGTGCCGATTCCCCGGCCCATGCCTTTGGTTGAAAAGGAGCGTTGGAAGATTTGTGTCTGAATATCCTCCGGAATATATTTTTCATTATGGACACTGATCAATATGCTGCTTTGTTGTTTCCTGCCTTTTATTGTGATTACTTCATCAGGTTCCGATGCTTCGGCGGCATTTTTTATCATGTTGATAAGAATCCGTTGTAACAGAGCGGTATCTGTTTGAAAATATATTTTTTCTTCACTGATCAGATCAATATTTGTGTGTTCAATATTTTTATTTCTGTAGATCATTGATTTAATTTCCTGCAGGAATATGGCGAGGTTGATTCGGCTTAATTTTAATTGCAACGTCTCCTTTTCGGCGTTTAGCAGCAACCGGTGGGATTGAATTTCTTTGACCAACCGGTCGGATAAATTGTAAATAAGATCAATGGATTCTGACTGATTTTTGTCTTCCTCCATTAATAATAATTCGGTCAATCCCTTTAATCCACCAATAGTATTCAGTATATCATGGAAAAAAGTACGTTCCAGTACTTCCCGACGTTTTTTGTCACTGATATCCTTTGCGAACAAAAGAATGTAATTATCATCGTAATAATTAAAAGGTTTGGTTTTGATTAATAAATCAATGGATAAACCCTCTTTGGTGCGGACCCGGCATTCTTTTTCCGATTCGTTACCGGCAATTGCGCTTAATATGGCATTTACGGCGCCGCATTGAATACACTGTTTACTTGTGCCACATCCGGCTTCCATGATATCGGAATTTATACAATGCAGCGCTTCCCCCAGACGCCTTCCATGGATAACTGCCGATTCCGTGATGTTCAATAATTCCAGCAGCTTTTTATTGGCATAAACGATTTGACGATTAGGATTAAGAATAATAAAGAAGGTATTGGCAGCTGCAGAAAGTTCGTTCAATAGATTGGAAACCACTAAATTATCATGTTGCCGCTGAATGTCATTTGTTCTACTTCTTACTGCCGGCGCAAAATAGGTTTTCATAAGGCCTCGATACTTTTATTTAAATAGGTAGTAACAAAGACAAAAATAGTACCGAAAAGTAAATTGATGGTTGAAATACTTTATTGATTTACAGGCCTGCAGCCAGTATTAGGAAATGCTGACCGTAATTAGCAAATAACCGGGAGATTAGAAAAAGAGTAATAAACTGACTTAATTGGTGTGGAGATATTTACCGGAAAAAATTAAACTTGTAAAATATGCCGGGTGATAAGAAAAAAACAACTATGATTTTATTGAATTTACAGGATTATTTTCAGGAGATGATTATTTAATAGCCCGCAAAATCTCATCAAAATTATTACAAAAATCATGACACAGAGATTGTGTTCCGCTGTCAATAATATTTCCGCCGGCAATACCAAAGACAGAAAACCCTGCCAGCCGTATAGAACTGACACCGGCGCCGCTATCTTCAATACCAACAATATGATGGCGGTTTTCTTTGGGGAATCCCAATCCGACCCGGGCCACTTCACTGTAAAGCCAGGGATGGGGTTTGGGTGATAATTCGCCCAATGTACCCGGTTCACCATCGCGCATGGGAAAGCCGGCTGTAATTACAGCATCGTAGAAATCTTTGGGATCACCCATGCCGAGGGTTTGAAAAGCCGACAGAATTTCCGGCCAGGCTTTTTCATAGAGACCGGATGTCACCAGGCCGATTTTGATATTCATGGCTTTTAATTCCATTAGAAAATTTTTCAGCCCTTCCGTGGGGACAAAAGCATTTTTTCGACCATGCCCTTCCATAATGGCCTGCATTTCCCGGTGAGTGTGTTCAAAGTAGTATTTGCGCGCTTCTTCGACAGTTTTATGGGGGCAATATTTTTGAATGCAATGCTCAAGATGTTCACTGACACTGTGACCGGAAACATAAGGAAGATCACTTTCTTCCAGTTGAAAGGTTTTATTATCCAGTAAACTGGCTGTGGTCTGCTCAATGATCCATATCCAGAACTCTTCACTTTTGACACTGGTGCCGTCCAGATCCATCAGCACGGCTTTCACCGGTTTTTCAATTTTCACCGGTTCTACCGGGTAATAAGCCGGATAACCCAGCGCGGAATTCACAAAGGCGATCACATGGTCGTCAAAAAAAATGAACTCCACTTTTTTATCACCGGTTTGATAAATTCCGCTGACATTATTTTTACCCACAGTAAAATTACCGTCACTACATTGCCCGAGAGATGTGAAATCTTCAGGATTGGCATTAGGACTTAAAAAATTTATATTTATTTTTGACATCTTTTCTCCATTTATAAACACTAATAAAACAAAGCCAAAATTAACGGATGGCATTAAAAATAAAAAGACAAACTTATAGGTCACAGGATAAAGGAACAGATGTTGTTAGTTTTTTCAAAGTTTAAACTGTAAAAATTATTTGATCGTTATCACATTCACAACGCATTGGCTTTTGTATATTTTTGCGGAGATTATAACTAACTGAATAAAGATGGAGAAAATAAAATGTTAAGAAAGGAAATATTGAAAATAATTATGCTGACGGTACTCAGCTGTGGATTATTGTCCGCCGGCCAGGATAATACACGGCTGGATTCTATTCTGATTTGGCAAAAACTGATAATTGACCAACAAGAGGGTAATCCTCTGTCGGATAAAAAATATGGGATTGAAGCCAATATCCTGCGTTTGTTTTATATGAACGAATCAGTCAGTTTTAGCGGTGGCTTTTCACTTTTTGATGTGTCCCGGAATGCTGAAATTTCCTTTCCTGTTTTTTATGAAAAACCCGAAGAGGGGATCACAAAATTTACAACAGAATGTCATTATCGCCGTTTTTTGAGCAATACTCAGAATGGTCTTTATATCGCAGGGTTTACCCGCCTGGACAGACTTACCGGTTCAGAGAAAATTGTGAATAAGATTACTGAACAACGACCCAAAGGTAATGGCGCTTTTGAACGGGAATTTATTAAAGGTGATAATATTTCCCATTTAAAATTTGGAATTGGCGTTGGCGTCGGATTTCGTCGATTTTCACCATCGGGTGTATATTGGGGCTGCAGTTTGAATGTCGGCCGTTACATATTGGGTGAAAATGATGTTTTTTATCATGACGCATTAGTTGACAGCAAATATATAGTGAGCGCTGAATTATTAAAATTCGGAGTTGCCTTTTAAAAAATTAAAAAATACACTTGTTAAAATAAAAAGCCGGTTTCAATCACCGGCTTTTTAAATTTTTTAATTAATTTTATCAACCCAGGCGGATTTTCGTTTGTATTTTGTTTTGATGGTTTCCAGAGTTTTTAGCGCAGATGTACGATTGGGGAAGGTGTTTGTACGAACGCGATACCAGATTTCATCTGTTTTTTTCAGGTATACTTTTTTAATGTATACATTATCCAGTCCCATGGACTTGAGCTGGTTCATTTCCTTTTCCGCATTAGCAAATTTTTTAAAAGATGATATCTGGATGGTATATAATCCCTGGCTGCTGGCCGATGAAGGCGGTGATGTCGGTTTTGGCGTGGGTTCTTCGGCGACTTTTGGTTCTTCTTTTTCTTCAGGTGCTTCGGTGACTTCTGAATCCTCCGGTTGATCATCCAGGTAAATGGGGTCTGCTTCCGGTTCTTCATCCCTGTGATCCGCAACAGTTCCTGAAAGCGGTGGCTCGCCATTGGTCCGTTCCCTGATTTTACATAAAAATAGTGATTCGGACCTTAATTTTTTGTCCATCGTCAGCACTTTGCAGGAAACCTTATAATTACCAGGGACATCAGGAATAAAGTAAATGTTGTAGCCATTATTACTGGGCTGAAAACTCAGCACATTGAGGTTACTGCCGGCTGGCTTTTCGACAAAAGCCCAGTCAAAAGTACAACCCAATGTATCTTTGCTGGATTCGATTTCCGGCACCAGGTAGACCGGAACATCTGCTTCACCCGGGATAATTTTTTCGTTCTCACAACTATAAAAAAGAAGTGTGATAATAAATAGTGTTAAAAATAAAAGCCGTCTCATAAACCCTCCGTTTAGCATTGCCATCGCGCTAATTTAAAGAATTACTTCTATATATGGAAAGAAAAAAGTCATTTCCCGCTGAACACTTTCTTTGGAATCAGAGCCATGGATTATATTGTAGGTCACATTGGTGCCATAGAGTTGGCGCAGTGTCCCTTCGTCAGCTTTTTCCGGATCGGTATTACCAATGATCTTGCGAAAATCTTCAATTGCGTTTTCCTTTCTTAAAACCAGGGGAATACAGGGACCGGAAGTCATCATTTCTATGAGACGTTCAAAAAAGGGTTTATCCTTATGGGCGGCATAAAATTCCTCGGCAAATTTCCGGGATAAACGGGTTTTTCGCATGCGAAGAATTTCAAATCCGTGATCCTCAATATATTCAATCACTTTACCGGTGAGTTTCCTTTGTACACAATCGGGTTTTAAATTAGCAAATGTTAATTCCATTGATGTCCTCTCTAGCGTTATATTTGTTTCAATGACGATTAAATATAACAATCACAGGTGATTTTATAAAATTAATCAGTGAAAAATATCCACTTTATTCGATCAGGTGTTTTTTATAGCCATAGGATTCAGATGGGGTTAATAAATTCTTTTGGCAATTATTATAAATCCGGATATCAGTAAAAATTTATTTTTCAGATGACCGACATCAAAAGAAATTATAAACCTTCACTTGACATTCTTGTTTGACAATGATAGATTGGGGGGCAATTTTAAATCAAGAAATGGAGCACAACATGGCCAGCTATTTTTATCTCGTAATTACCTGGCGCTACAACTTTGGTTTTGTATAATCATTCCCTCTCATTTTTTCAGACAAAATGTTAACACTGAATCTATAATCAAAAAATTGAAGAGGACAAAATCATGAGTAAAAAGAATGTTGTGGTCATCGGCGCAGCCGGCAGAGATTTTCATAATTTCAATACATTTTTTCGCGGTAATGAAGCATATAATGTTGTGGCTTTTACAGCTGCACAGATTCCGGATATTGAGGGGAGAAAATATCCGGCGGAACTGGCAGGACAGGAATTGTACCCGCAAGGCATTCCGATTCTGGCAGAAGAGGAATTGGAATCCATTATCAAATCAAAGAATGTTGATCTCTGTGTATTTTCATACAGTGATGTACCTTACAAACATGTAATGATGATGAGCGCACGGGTCAATGCCGCCGGCGCCAACTACATGTTGCTCGGCCCTGCTGACACGATGATCAAAAGCACAAAACCGGTAATTTCCGTTGTAGCCACCAGGACAGGTTGTGGTAAATCGCAAACCTCCCGTAAAGTAATCGAATATTTGATGGCAAAAGGACTGAACGTTGTTGCCATTCGTCACCCAATGCCTTATGGTGACCTGATTGCTCAGAAAGTTCAGCGGTTTGCTGAAGTAGATGACCTGGAAAAACACAAATGTACTATTGAAGAAATGGAAGAATATGAACCCCACGTCGTGCGCGGTAATGTGATCTACGCCGGTGTGGATTATGAAGCAATCGTCAGAGAAGCTGAAAAAGACCCAAATGGTTGTGATGTCATTCTCTGGGATGGCGGAAACAATGATTTCCCATTTTACAAATCAGACCTGACCATCACTGTTGCCGATCCTCACAGACCCGGTGACGAAGTCAATTACTATCCCGGCGAAGTCAATCTTAGAATGGCTGACACCGTGGTTATCAACAAAATGGATTCCGCCGCACCTGAAGGCATTCAGACTGTCCGCGAATCAATTGCCCAAACCAATCCCAATGCGATTGTTATTGACGGTGCCTCCCCTATCAAAGTGGATGATCCCTCAATAATCAAAGGTAAAAAGGTATTGGTTGTCGAAGACGGCCCGACACTGACCCACGGCGGTATGAAAATCGGCGCCGGTACTGTAGCGGCCCGGAAATATGGCGCTACTGAATGTGTTGACCCGCGTCCTTACACCGTAGGCAAACTGAGCGAAACCTTTGAAATCTATCCTGAAATCGGCAAATTACTGCCGGCCATGGGTTATGGCGAAGAACAACGCAAAGACCTCGAAACAACCATCAATAATACCGAATGTGATGCAGTAATCATCGGTACACCAATCGATCTGAACCGGATTATTGATATCAAGAAACCAAACACCCGGGTCTATTATGATCTGCAGGAAATTGGTGAACCAACTTTACAAGGCATCTTGGGAGATTTTTGCGATAAACATAATCTGAAATAATTGTTTTTATTGAAAATAGTCAGCCCCGGTAAATTAAACGATCGGGGTTGAACTGTTTAATGACAAACTATTTTTCATATTCAGGAGAGAGAATGGGAAAAAGAAAAACAGCGGTTGTGGCTCTGGGCGGTAACGCCATTTCACCAAAAGGTGAATTAGATACCATTGCCAATCAATTCCGCAATACAAGAAAAAGTCGAAAAGCGATCATTCGCTTGATCGAAAAAGGATATAATCTTGCCGTCACCCACGGCAATGGCCCACAGGTTGGCAATGCCCTTTTGCGGGTGGAAGCTGCCGAAGGAAAAGCGCCGATCATTCCACTGGGAATTTGTGTCGCTGATACTGAAGGCGGCATGGGCTATATGATCGAGCAATCCCTGCAAAATGCCATCAGGAAACTGGACATTGATAAAGATGTGGTAACCATTGCCACCCAGATCATTGTGGATGGCGATGACCCGGCAATTAAAAATCCGCAGAAATATGTGGGCGGCTGGTACACCAAACAGGAGATCACTGCCCTGGCGAAAAAGTTTGGCTGGTCAGTGAAAGAGGTGCCGGGTAAAGGCTGGCGCCGGGTGGTTCCCTCGCCGGTTCCCCGCAAGATCATCAACAAACGCGCGATTCGCAAACTGGTATACGATGGAATTATTGTCATCGCAGCCGGTGGTGGCGGAATTCCGGTTTATGTCGATGAAAAGGGCAATTATGAAGGTGTTGATGCTGTAATTGATAAGGATCTCGCCTCTTCAGTTCTGGCCAAGGATATTGGTGCCGAAGAATTGTTCATTTTGACTGATGTGGACCAGGTGGCCATTAATTATGGCAAAGAAAATGAACAAACTCTCGGTGATATTTCCTATGATGAACTGAAGAAATATTATGATGAGGGACAATTCCCCGCCGGTTCCATGGGCCCAAAAGTCAAAGCGGCCCTGAATTTTATTGAGTCCGGTGGTGACCAGGTGATCATTACGTCGCTGGATTC
>CAYYMT010000076.1:0-17856 GCA_964472715.1 uncultured bacterium
CCACAATAAAAGTGATATTTATTTTCAAAAATAAAAACATCTATATTTATTATTTTATTCTTTAAAAATTGAATTTATCTTAATAAGTTTAATATGGCATTTGTATTTTACCAGAGTGATTTATGCAAAAATCAATATTTTGTTTATTCCTTTTGTTTTCTCTATGGAGTTGTAATTTTCCAACAAAAGAGGAACCAGAGCCTCCATCCCCAACTGTAATCTCAACAGAACCAATTAATGGAGATGCTGATGTTGACCCGAAAACATTAATCGTTGTTAGCTTTTCTGAAAAGATTGACACCTCAACCATTGATATAGGTTTCAAAATTTTAAAAGAAGGTTTAACAGAAAATAAAGAAATTTCTTTTAAAAACAAAACTTTTGAGCCTCAAAAAATGGTTACACTAGAATCTGATCTTGATTACCAGTCAGCCTACATCGTAAAAATAAACCAGAATCTAAAATCCACCGAAGGTAAAAAACTTTACGAACCGTATAAGTTTACCTTCACAACCGCTGATGCTCCAGACACAACCCGTCCATACGTAAGACAAATGTCTCCGTCTCCTAAAGAAAAAAATGTTCCTGCTGGCAAAGAAGAAACAATTAGAGTCTTATTTAATGAACCGATGTCTATAAAAAAAGAAAGCATTGTTCTTAAATATGCTAGGGACTCTACTGACTTTGGAGTTGCCGGTGATTACATTTTTTACTTTTATGACACGACCGGAATTGACATTGAGTTAACTGATAATGGAAAAGAACTCTTAATATTTCCTGACTCACTTATTGCTAACTACAAATACTTCGTAACTCTTGATTCCAACGTTACTGATTTAAACGGCAACCGATTAAAAGTTCGCAGATGGATAGAACCTAAAGTCTCTTATAGAAAAGGAGAGAATTCAGAAGCCTACGAATGGTATTTTGAAACCGAAAAAAACAGATGGATGGTTCCTGAAAACTTCATCGTAACTCAAGCTACAAAAATTCCGAAAAGAGAAGATGGTTCATATACAGGCTCCAAACTCTACGTCAGCGCTTGGAGATATGAACCAAAAAAATACGACTGCCAGTCTTACCTTATTATGTTTGATCGATATGGACTAATTGAACTCAAAAAAGGTTACACTAGCTATGGCTCATTATCAGACAATAAAAACTGTGTTACAGCCTACAACGGTCGTTATGATGACTACATCTTCTTTTATGAGGGAGGTGGTGTTCAAAGAAAAATGACAACAAGTTGTAAAGAAGAATGGAACACTTTTATGGCTTCAGAAATAAGATTCTACAATAACTATATTTATGAACCAGGAGTCTGGAAAGTAAACATAGAAAATGGTGAAACCTTAGCTAAAGTTGATAAAGGTTGGTACAAACAAACCGACATTGGATTTTTTAATACAGAAACAGGCTACAAGGTTATTACCTTTGGTTACGATGATTACGACGAAAAAATTCCAACCGTTGGGAAAATTGACGAACAGTTCCGTAAATTTGAAGGCATCGTCCCATTTGAAGATGAAGACATTGTAGAGGCAAACATCATAAGTTCACCTCATAATCTCATCTATATGTTTAGAAAACCTGACAGCTTAAAACTCTGGAAAATCACAGACAAAAAACTTGAGTTCCTCTGGACAAAATATCTTCCATTTGAAAACATTGTAACCACCTCAGAAGATGAAAACGGTGATCTCTACTTTGTAAACAAAGACGGAAGCGAAAACCTAAATCTTGTAAAAATTCAAAAAGACGGAAACATTGTCTTTGATCTAGAAATTGGTAAATCACAAATTCCTGAAGAAATTGACATTATTTGGCAACTTCCTGAAAAAATTGATATCAATGACTTGATTTATCTTCCTTACGGAAGAGAAATTAAAAGAATTGACCCAATGACCGGAAGATTCCTCAAACCAACTGAATTTGATTTTTAAAGACCTATAATCTGATGTGAGTATCAATCTGCGTCCGATTAATTTTCCCTCTCAAAAATCCCATTACTCACAAAAGCGATTTTTTTACTGTTGGGAGACCAACTGGGTACATTCATGCTGCCCTGCCCACCATAGAGATAGGCAATGACTTGTGGCTTACCACCGTCAATCGGCATGAGTCGTAAATACACCCGCTTGTAAAAAGGATGATCGCCGGCCGGCACATCAGCCGGAAAGGACACAAAAACCAGCCATTTGTTGTCAGGTGAGACATGGGGAAACCAGTCATTTAATTCATCAAAAGTCAATTGTGTCTGATTTTTCAACAACCTCGGAGTTCCGACAGTAACTCCGAGGTTGTTCTTTATAGCACATCAATTTTATGGGTCCAATTTGAAGTTGGGAAGTCCGCTGAAGCGGACTGGTTTGTTGTGGGTGCCTTTTTTCACCATGCTCCGTCTTCGTTGCACTATGCCGGACAGGTGAAGCATGGTGCTAGTCTGAGGGCGTCTTTTTTTAAAGTATAGAACCATGGAAACTTGTTGGAATGAATTTAAAAAAAAGCAGGGTAAAAATCCCCGTGTTCTACTGCTTCGGGAGAGCCGCACACCATCCCCATCCCGTCATCGCGAACGAAGTGAAGCGATCTCGGGTGATCGGAGATAATACCGCAATCCCTTTGGGAACATCGATCAGGTCATCGGGATAGCCCGCCTGCTCCCGGAGGGCGGGCAGGCCCCGTCTCCGCCTTTCAGGCTATGCAGGGCAGGCGCATGCTTTGGAAATTGGTTGCTGGTCACTGATTACTGATCACTGATGTAGTACCAACCATTGCGAAGGTTTTCAACCATTCGCAAGGTTTCCTGATTACCGATCACCGACTACTGACAAACCGTGCACGTAGCACCAATCCTCGAAGTGTTTCTTCGGAAACCTTGGATTTACTGATTTCCCCAACGGGGAAACATAGCCTAACATAGGGCGTAATGAAATGGAGCCCTATGAAAAAAGCCGAAAACCAGGACTTTCCCTGAAAGGGAAATAGAGTTCCCTTCAGAACTTTTTCTTTATGCCGGACAGGCGCGGCAGTTGTAGGACAAGCATCCTGCTTGTTTATTAAATTTCCCGGTCGATCCGGGAAATTTAATTACTCCCGAAGAAAGGATAAAATTCTTCCAGTCTTTGCCGGGCATTTTCTGCTTTTTTCGACTCGCCCAGTTTTTTCAGGATTTGGGTGCGGTAATAATGAGCTTTCGGGGCCAGCCAGGAATCGGGAAAGGAGCGTGCCGAGCGGGTAAATAAGTGCAATGCTTTTTGCAGGGAATCTTGTTTTTCCCATTGATATAATTTTAAACCCCGTTCAAAATCCTGCCGCCATAACCGGGCAATGTCATTCATACGGTCGGCTTCCTGTAATACAGAAAATGGCGGGACTGTAACGATGGAATTTTTTTCAATTACGGGCGGTGGTGACTGTTGGAAATATTCCTGTAAAGCAAGAAAATATGCGCGGGCTTCTTTTTTATTGTAAGCCTCGTTTTTTAGCCGCTGCTCTTCGGCGGAATTGGTAAAAAAGGAGGCTTCGCCGATGATGCCGGGAATCCCGTAGGAATGTCGTAAGACTGCCGTACCACTGCCGGGAAAAATCACATGATCCGAGACCAGGCTGACAGGTGTATCAGCGCCGTACATTTTCTCTTTGATGCGGTGGATAAGGACTTTGCCCAATTCTACACTGGCTTGATTCTCCGAGGCGTTGCCGTGGTAATAAACAATCGGAAAATTGACCGCGGAATCAGCCGTGGCATTATGATGAATGGAAACAAAAACATCAGCGTCATTTTTCACAGCCAGCAAGGCCCGCTCCTTCAGTCCCACCGCATTGTCTTCACTGCGGGTCATAATCACCCTGGCGCCCTTTTCCGCCAGCATCTCTTCCAGGTATGTTGCGACCCGGAAATTGATCCATTCTTCCCGTTCGCCGTCAGGACCAACCCGGAAAGAATCAGTGGCAGCGGTTCCGCCGTGGCCGGGATCGATGACAATGGTTTTGTCTTGAAAAATATCAGTTACTTCTCCCGGTGATCCGTGAAGAAAAAGCAGTGGTAATATCAATATCAGTAAATGTCTGAACAGGTTCATTTATATTGCTCCTAATCTATTCTGAACTCTCTTCACGCGTACCCAAATTGCATTTGGGTACGCATCCAACCTTTGATCAGTCAGAATCACTCAATTTCTCAAGGATTGAAGAATCATCTTTGACAATTTTTTCTTCCTCGGCATTGCCTTTATATTTCATAGTAGCCCCGCCACGCAATTCCGCCACAAAGCGGTCGGAGATATTAAATTCGCCTTCACTGCCAATGCTCAAATAAATATTCGCCCGCTGCGTTGCCAGGTCACGCATATTCAGCTGTGAAGAAAGCACACCCTCGGCTTTGAGATAGCCGGCACTGCCGTGAAATTCCGCCTCGCTGCTGTTTTTGACGGTTAAAAAAACACCCTCCGCACGGATATTCGCGGTTAATTTGGAAGTCTCGGTAATGTCAATTCTTATATCCTTTTTAACAGCGAATTCATCGATAGTTACCCGGCTGATTCCATTAACATCCAGATATACTAAATCCGGAAGTGTGATCTCCGCTTCCAAAACCGCATCCTTATAAAAACGATTGGGTTTCATTTGTATATCCAGTACTGTGTATTTTTGGTTGATTGCCAGGAATTCCTGCATGTTTTTATTGGTTTTAATTTCAACCTCGTACCGGTCACCCTGCTGAATATTTACGTTAAACTTATCGCTCACAACGATTTCGTTAAAATTTTCGTACTCCGGAGTTATGGTCACTGTTTCACCGGATCCCCAGACTACCAGGCCGCCGGGGGTATTAATTTTCAAACAGGAAAAATTAAATAAAACCGCTATCAATAATGCCGGGATTTGTATGTTTTTCATTTTTCTCATTCCTCTCTTTTCAAAATCGACCGGACTTTTAAACATTCTTTAGCAGGAAAGTATTGTCAGGACAATATTTCCCTGATTTTTTCACCAAAATCTGTCATGGCAAAGGGCTTTTGTATAAAATTTACATCGCCGTCTATGATACCCTGTCTTTCAATCGTGCTGGCAGTGTACCCGGACATAAACAGGACTTTCAATTGCGGTATTTCCCGAACCAGTTTGTCCGCTAGTTCTTTCCCGTTCATTTCCGGCATGATAACATCAGTGATCAGTAATTTAATTGTATGCTTATACTCTCCGGCCAGTTGGATCGCTTTTAAGGGCGAATTAGCGCTTATGACTTCATACCCCAGCATTGTGAGTATTTTTCTGCTCATCTCAATGATTTTTTTCTCATCTTCAACCAGCAAAATCAATTCACCTTTACCAATTTTTAAAGACTCTTTTTTATCCGTCCCGGTTTTAGGTTTATTTGAATAATTTCTGGGAAGGAATATTTTAAAGGTTGTTCCATGTTGAGGTTCACTATAAACATAGATATAGCCATTGTTTTGTTTAACAATGCCGTAAACCGTGGCCAATCCCAGGCCGGTGCCTTTATCCAATCCTTTGGTGCTGAAAAAGGGTTCGAATATGTTCCTTTGGGTCTCTTCGTCAATGCCACAGCCATTGTCACTGACTGATATCTGCACATAATCGCCGGGTACAAAATGTTCGTCATTATTAAATCGTTTTTCTTTAATCGACATATTTTTAGTTTCGATGATAATCGTACCATCACCGTCAATTGCATCCCGGGCATTAATACAGAGATTGGCCAGAATTTGATCGATTTGCGTGGGGTCGATTTTTAAAGGCCAGACATTTGTTTCCGGAAGCCAGTGTAATTTGATGTTTTCCCCGATTAACCGATTCAGCATCTTCAGCATTTTTTCAATTGTGGTATTGATGTTCAAGACGCGCGGCGAGATGGTTTGTTTGCGGGCAAAAGCCAGCAACTGGCGGGTCACTTCTTTGGACTGTATGGCGGCATCGAAAATCTCTTTGAGATCTTGATAATCTTCACTTTCTTTGTCATATTTTTTCAGCAGCATCTCCGTGTAACCGACAATTACAGTGAGTTTATTGTTAAAATCATGAGCAACCCCGCCGGCCAGCCGTCCGACAGATTCCAGTTTCTGGGCCTGGTTTAATTTCTCTTCCAGTAATTCTTTTTCAGTAATATCCCGGATTATCGCAAAGGTTGCCGGGCGGCCCCGGTAGTCAATGATCTCATAAGAAACTTCTACTTTGATTTCAGTTTCGTCTTTACGTTTAAAAGTTGTTTTATAGATTGACGGTACATCTTTATTGGCTTTACGGTTTTGATTTCGTTTTTTTAAATCTTGCAAAGCTTCTTCGGTAAATATATTGCTGAAGTTGATGTTTTTCAGTTCTTTTTTTGAATAGCCCAGCATTTTGGCAAACTGGTCGTTAAAAAATATCAGTTTGTCATCCTGTGTAATCTCAATACCATCGATGGCATTTTCAACGATCATCCGGTATTTTTCTTCACTTTCCCGCAACCGCTGTTCGGCCTGTTTACGCCTGGTAATTTCATTGAGAGACCCGGCAATTGAAACCACCTTACCGTCTTCAATAATCGGCGCCTCACGGACTTCTACCCAAATTTTCGTTCCGTCCTTCCGTTTCAGTTCCAATTCATAAGGAGATTGTTTTTCACCGGTTTCGATTGCTTTTTCGGTTTTTTGAAGGCCGGTTTCATTAACCGGATTATCAGTGATCAGTTTTGTCCATCTAAACATGGCTTCCTCAGGTTCATAACCCAGGATTTCCCTGGTTTGAGGACTCAGATAGGTCAATATATGATCCGGGGTATGGTAATAAAATATATTGGATGTGTTTTCAATTATGTTCCGTAAATTTTTCTCACGGTTTTTGAGTTCATACTCTGCCGCCTGGAGTTGCTGATTATGGGCAGATAATTGCTGATTGTTGGCGCGAAGTTGCTGCTCGGTGGCGGCGAGTTGCTGATTATTAGCCCTTAGTTGCTGTTCTGTTGCCCGCAGTTGCTGATTGGTTGCCTTTAATTGCTCTTCAAATTTCTTCTTTTCCGTTGTCACTAGAAAGTAAACCGAGATTCCCTTTTCAAATGGATAAACCCGGACATCATACCAATTGACATAGGGTTCAATGCTAAAAAAGGTTTCAAATTGTAATTTTTTCTTCTCTTTCAGGGCGATAGTGTACTGTTTTTCAAAAATACTCCCTTTTGCCTGGGGAAAAGCTTCATCAAAGAGATGTTTTCCCAGCACCTCTTCTTTTTTCCGGTGTAATAATTCCTCGGCAATATGATTAAAATAGGTGATCCGGAAGTCCTCATCCAGGGCAAAAAAAGCATCATGAATACTTTCAACAATGGTTTTGGCGCTCAACAGATCAAAATTTTGTAAATTCCCGGAATCCCTTACTGGTTTATTATTGGTTTTCTTTTTTTCTTTATTCAATAGTTACTCCGTCACTGGTTTTCAGCCTTAAATATCCAGAGAATATCTTCAGCCCGGTTGCCAACTGTATATTTTACAGTTCCTTTATTAAGGTCTAATGCGAGCGTTCGCCTTTCCAAACCACCCAGGGATTTTGCCATTACAGGAATGCGCTCTTGTTTCAACAAATCGGTGACATAATTGATATTGGTGAGGCAAAGGGTTTCATTTTTTCTTCGCAAAACATTACCACCGCCAACGATACAGGCGGTTAATTTCTCTTTTTTTACTCCAAGATCAGACATTTTTCGAAACAGTTCATGAATGGCATCTCCGGCATATTTTGTATTAATATTCCCTTCCCGTGAAGCGCCCGGCAGCATGATGTGGGCAAGACCGCCGGCTTTGCTCATAGGGTCATAAACAGCCACAGCAATACAGGAACCAATCGCACTGGAGCGCAGGATTCTACTACCAATCCCGGTTTTTACTTCGCCGGTATTAACATCGATAATATTGTCTATCTGGTGGTTTTGCGGATAGTTAACGGCTTTCCATTGATTAAACATAGATTACGACTCCACACTTGATTCGGTACATAAAAGTATCATTTCGAATACATTTTAGCAATCAAAATTTCCGGATGAATTAAAAGGAAGGGATTTAACACTCATTCCCAAAACACTCATTCCCAAAACACTCGTTCCCAAAACACTCGTTCCCAAAACACTCGTTCCCAAAACACTCGTTCCCAAATTGCATTTGGGAACGCAACTGCCCGGAGCTTCGAAACCGAGTTCCAAGCACAATGTGTGAACCAACAAAAATTATGGAGTGCATTAACCGCGTTAATGCATGCACCAACACGGTTGGCGCACTCCAAAAAAATAAAGGCCACCCAAAACCGAGCAGCCTTTTAACAGATCACCGATTACCGACGCCAGAAACTCGCATTTTCGGAAAAATAATGCATGATCTTCTTGTCGGTTATATAAACTTTCGGATCACCGGGATAGCGAATATAGTCAATCGCCCAGTTGCTCTTTGACCGGGAGACAAAAAGTTTTTCCCTTTTATCTTCCGTCAATTTCATCTCAATTTTTGTGGCTGCATCATCGGTGATATCATAGGTTTCATATTTTTCGGGATTTTTCGTCTGGTATCCGGTCTGTTTTCCATCGGCGACAATATTTTCCAGGAACGCGTCAATACGGTTTTGGTTGACCTCGCCGGTATCAGGGGCAGCAAATACCCAGGAGGTGTCACCTTTTATCAGTGTCACGGAAAGAGTATCCTTACTCACCTTGATCTCTGTTACGGATTCTTTGTCAAAGGTGAAGATCGGTTCTGATTTTTGTTCGTACCGGCGGTTTTTCAGAAAGTTCACGCCCAGTAACAACAGCGCGATTACCAGCAGTACAATATATTTTGTCCAGGGATTTTTAGCTGCCATAGATTTCCTCCATTCGTTTACGTTTATCTTTGTTACGCTTCATACGGAACAATCCGTAAAGGATCACCAATAGCGATGGCAGAAGAATATTCAGCCATTTCCAGAAAGTCCGGCTGGATTTGGATAATTCATCCAAAGGCCTGGAAGTGACGCCGCGGGAGCGGATCTCGATCAGCTCTTCATCGCCTGCGAGATAATCTATTCCATTGGTAATAAAATTGAGATTGGCGTCCACGCCACCGGCCGCCTGGTCACTAAAAAATTCATTGTCCCCGACAACCAGGATCTGCCCGTTATTTGTAGACTGAATAAATGTATCCTCCTGGTTTCGATCCGTACTGTCAGCGAAACAGCTGGTAAATCCGCCGGTGAAAAGCGCCGCCACAGGCTGGCTGGATTCGGTGAAAGTATTCATAGCCGGATTCGTGTATTGCGGATTATCTTTGATGTCGGGCATAATATTGTAACCCCGGGCCATGGCATACTGTCCCATTTGCCGGGACGGTACCTGACTGACTTTGATGGTTCCCGTATTATCGGATGTTTTCATCAGCGGAATGTAATTATCATTACCCGTGACAGAATAAACAGAATTGGAGAAAAACAGACGGGCTTCTTCCAGATCTTTGACAATGCTATGATCATCATTAAAATTTTGCACCCAGATAAAGGGGGGATAATCAATGGCAGAGGCAAAGGAGAAAAAACCCTGTTTTTGTTGTATTTGTATCTGGCCGCAGCGTTTATCGATCAGCATTTCCTGACCGATCCCAACACCATAATTAGCCAGAAAATCATAGAGGTTGGATTTGATTTCATTGCCAATACCCTGTTGCAGTTGTGCATCCACCCGGGAAACACCGAGAAATAATTTGCCGCCGCGCATAATGTACTGGTCCAGATGATAGAGTTCATCTTCCGACAGGGAGTCCGTCACCCCATGCATCAGGAGAGTATTAATATCAGTTGGAATTTCATCCTCCGGGCTGACGGGACGGACGGAATAGGTCTGGCTCAGGAGTTCCTGCAGATTTTGAGTTTTCAGGTCCGGCCCGGCAGAGTAGATGCCAACCGTTTTCATATCAACGGCAGTGAGTTTTTTTATTGCCGCTGTCAGGTCATATTCCAGGCCGCTGGTGCTTTGAATGACCGGCAGTGTTTCCTTTTTGTCATTATAGAGGAGAACCAGCCCCATGTAGACTTTTTTTACTTCCATTTTGTCATTTTCGATCACCTGCAGCTGAATTGGCGGGATCTGGTAAGATTGAGCATTGCGCATGGCCTCTTCATCTTCATCGGGATTGATGAATTCAAAATGAAAATTACCTCTGGAATAGGCCTGGTATTCTTCCAACAGATCCTGCAAATAGCGGCGGGAATTGGCATATTGTCCCGGCAAATTTTCTGAGAAGAAAACTTTGGCAATCATGCGGTCGTCCAGTTTTTTGATGACAGTTTTACTGGAATTGGAAAGAGAGTAGACATTTTCTTTGGTTAAATCAACTCGAAAGAACAGGGAGCGCAAAGCTATGTTAAAAATTACAATGATCGCAATAATTAAGACCAGGTATGTTGTAAACTGTTTTTTATTGTGTATTTGTGTCATGATTTACCTCCACTTTCTCATTTCCAGAACACGAATACTGACGAGCAGAAAGAAACTGATCATTGAAGCGAAATAAACAATATTGCGGGAGTCGATCACCCCTTTGGAAATATTGCTCAGATGGTAATCAACACTCAGGTATTGAATCGTGGATGTCAGGAAGGCCGGTACAAAAATCAGGATTTTGTCCAGAATGAAAAAAATAAAAATAATCAGAAAACTGATAATAAAAGCGGTGATCTGATTGTCGGTAATAGTGCTGGCGAAAATCCCGATTGAGGTGTAGGCGGCCCCCAAAATTATTAATCCCACATAGCCGGATATCAAGGCGCCAAAATCAAAATTATTCCCTACCGCCAGCAATGTAAACAAATGTACCAGCGTAAAGAGGACTGCCGCGCCCAATAAGGAAAGCGCCGCCAGGAATTTGCCGGTAATTATCTCGCTGTCGGCAATTGGCATGGTGGTTAAAAATTCCAGGGTGCCGTCATTCTTTTCCTTGGCCACCAGGCTCATGGTAATGGCCGGCACAAAAAAGAGAAAGGTCAGGGGCGCTACATTGAATAATTGCCTGAGGTCTGATTGATTGATCAGAAAAAAAGTGCTGGTAAAAAACCAACTGTTGATCAACAAAAAGACAATGATCGTAATATAGGCCACCGGTGAATTAAACAGGGAGGCCAGTTCTTTTTTATAAATAGTAACAACATTATTTCGCATCAGCTTTTCCTCCTTCCACGGTGAGGTTTCTGAACACATCTTCCAGGCTGACTTTATGTCTGCTCATTTCAAGAATTTTCCAGTTTTTAGCAGTGGCATAATCAAAAATATCTTCTCTCGGATCGATGGTGTTGGGATATTCCAGTTTAACAGTTTTCAAATTATCTTTCACTACAATTTTTAAAATATTAATAGTCTCATTGATTTCGGTTAACCCGTTAATATCATCATCAGCTGCTTTGAGAAGTTCCAGCTCCATCTGCGTATGTCCCTGGAAACTGCTCATCAGTTCTTCGACAGTACCGTCGGCCACAATCTCACCGTTATTGATAATGATCGTGCGGTCGGCAGTGGCCTGAATTTCCTGCAGAATATGGCTGGAAATGATCACTGTTTTTTCCTTTCCCAGGGCTTTGATCAGTTCACGGATCTCGGCAATCTGGTTAGGATCAAGGCCGGTGGTGGGTTCATCCAGAATGAGAATTTTCGGATCATGGATAATGGCCTGGGCCAGTCCCACTCGCTGCCGGTATCCTTTGGATAATTCCTGAATGGGCCGGTGGATCACAGGCTTCAGACCGCACAGATCAATGACCTCTTTCAGACGGGTTGGAAAGTCATTGGGGTCGATTTGCCGCGCTTTGCTGACAAATTCCAGAAAATCATAAACAATCATGTCCTCATAGAGGGGATTGTGTTCCGGCAGATAGCCGATCTGTTTACGGGTTTCTTCGGAATTTTCAATCACATCCAGGTCATCGATCATTACTTTACCTTCCGTCGGTGACAGGTAGGATGTTATCATCCGCAGGGTGGTGGTTTTGCCGGCGCCATTTGGTCCAAGAAAACCAAGAATCTCGCCATCATTCACCACAAAATCGATACCTTTCACAGCATCGACAGTGTCATAGCTTTTTTTCAAGTTTTCAATTCTGATCATATTTTCCCCTTATTCTAAATTCTATTGTCACAGTATTCTATATATCAAAATTTCAATCAATCGGATTGATCTATTATTAACAATATTAGTGAGCCCTGATTATTTTTTGTATGAGAAAAAAAATTGTTCCGGTATTTTTCAATTTTTTTTATAAAGGTAGAAAATTTTAATTGGTAAGACTCAAGGGAAATAGTGAAAGGCAGACCGGTAAGCATGGAATCCGGCCTGCCTTTTGTTTTGCGGGATTTTTACTATTTTTTTAAAATTACATTCCCGGTGCCTGAGCTGATTTCAATCATATTATCAGCCTTCCCGAAGGAAAAAGACTTTCTGATGCGGTCTTCGCCACCATTATTATATTCTTCGATATGATCGAATTTGTAATCGCTTTCGATTTTGCCGGCATGTTTGATGGTTGATAAGGTATAATGTCCCGGTATCTTTTTTCCATTCAAATCCAATTCCACGTTGCCGGTGCCGGAGTTCAGTTCCAATTCAAAATTCTCTCCTGAGAAACCGATTAATTCAACATCACCGGTACCGGAATTTAATTCCGCGGAATCCATAATGTCCAATTCTTCAACTTCCACTTTACCGGTGCCACTACTAGCTTCAAGTTCACCTTTAAATCCCCTGACGACGACTTTACCGGTGCCACTGTTTAATTCAAATTCACCGCTGCAATCTTCCACTTCAACATTACCCGTACCGGAACTGATCTCGAATTCTCCCTTGGACTTCAATATCTTTATTGATCCCGTAGCACAGGAGCCTTCAAATTCCGCGCTTATTTCCTTAAGAGATAAGTTACCTGTAGCGGTGCTGAATTCAATTTCCATTCCATCCGGGACCTTGATGATCCAGTTGGATTTTTGATTATTAAAATCATGTCCGTTTTCATGGAGGTCTTCTTCAATAACCAATTTATCTTCCTGCTCATCAAAAACCGGGGTGAAATAATCATCTTTGTAAGAGTAGTCCACGGTAATATGAATTCTGTTGTCCGGGCTTTTTTGGAATTCGCAACTGCCCAGTACACAATCAATTTCCAATTCCGCCTTTTTCGGAAAAACCCGGCTGACCTCTTTGCCAACTACAGATGTCATGAGAACAGTGGATAGTAATAATATTAGGGTTATGATACGCTTCATGTTTGTTTCCTTTTTAATTGATCCCCAGGACAGATTGTCTTTGCCCCGGGGATTTTATGCTCAACTGCCAAACTATTTTTTCAGTATTACATCGCCGGAAGCGGTTTCAATGGTTATCATCGGACCGTCACCCCGGTTGTAAGTATTTCTAACATATTCATCATTATATTTTTCAAAGGTGGCGCTTCTGTCTGCTTTAAAAGGCGCTCTGATCTTACCCCGTATTTTGCGGGCGGTCATTTCGATCCTACCGGATATTTTATGACCATTGTAATCCAGTGTGGCATCGCCGGAAGCTGCGCTGATTTCAATATCATGATTGGGACTGTCCGCCAGAAGGACATTGATATCACCGGAAGCCACTGAAAATTTACTTTTTCCTGTCAGAATAACGCCGTTGGCATCCAGGTCACCGCTGGCTGTGCTGCATTTAAATTTACCCCTGGATTCTTCGATTTCAATATCACCGGAAGCCACTTCCAATTCAAAATCACCTTCCAGATTCTTCGCTTCAATATCACCACTGGCCGTGGACAATTCGATTTTTCCTTTGGAATTTTCAATGAAAATATCGCCGCTGGCCGTGCTGAGTTCCAGTTCTCCATTCATATCTTCCACATTAATATCACCGCTGGCGGTTTCCACTTCAACCTCACCTTTGCCTGCAGCCAGTTTGATGTCACCGGAAGCTGTTTCCACCTCAATTGTCGAATTCATGTTCTCAATTGACAGATCGCCGGAAGCGGCCGAGAATTCGATCTCCGTTTCGGCGGGAGCTGTGATCGTCCAGAGAACATTCCCTCTTGAACTGCTGCCTGACCAGTCTTCGCTCAATACCAATTTCTTATTCTGCTGATCAAATTCCGGTTTGAAATTTTTCACAGGTTTTACGTCATATTCAACTTGTAAGGTTACTGTTTTGTCATCACCGGCTTTGATTTCACAGTCGCCACTGACAAGTTCTATTTCCAGGATTTCTATATTTTTAAAATCTTTGGTAATGGCTTTCATCTCCTGGGCAAAAAGACCATTCATCACTAATAATAGCGCCAGGGTTATTGCCACAACTGTAGTTTGTTTCTTCATCTTCTTTTCTCCTTTTGAAAAAAATTATTTTTGGTTTTGTCAATTATCTGGTTTGAATCTAAACAAGTAAAAAACAGAAGTCGTCAGAATGTATAATTTAGAACAAAAAAGAGGTTCTGATTTATAATTTCGTACCATTTGTCGACGAGGAATTATCATATAATTCAATTCTTAAAATAACGGTTTATATTCATTCGTTCGAAAATATTACCATATTTATTCCTGTTAATTTTCTATAATGGTTCCAATCCGCGAAAATCCGCGGCAAAAATTTAATGATGTTGATCTGTGTTATTCTGTGGCTGGTCTGTTTTTCTTACGGTACTGACTGGGTGTCATACCGGAGACCTTCTTAAAAGCGGTGTTAAAGGTGGATTTGGAATAGAAGCCGCACCGATACATAATGTCGGAAATTGTATTATTCCTTTCCCTGGGATCGGTTAGCAGTTTTCGGGCCTCCTGAATACGGTAGTAATTGATAAAATCATTATAATTTTTCTTATAACGCACATTGATCAGCCGGGACAATAAATTATTAGGGATTTTTAGTTTTTGTGCCAGTTTCTTCATGGTCAGATCAGGATCGAGGTAGACTTTATCCTCTGCTATTATTCTGTCTAAGTTCTCAATTATATTCGGATCAATTGTATGAACCGGTTTTTCCGGACTTTTTGAGGGTTTGAATTTTAAGAAATTTCCTTTTGAAAGAACAAACACACTGAAAAGTATCACAGCAACAGCAATAATGAAAAACAGGCTGGTTTTAACAGATATTATCCTTCCTGTTATTTCCGGTTTGGTGTTCAGACTGATATTTTGATCATCGTTCCATTGGATATGAATGAGCCCATCGGATTCTGTTCCAATCCAGAAATTCCCGTCGCGGTCTTCCAGCAGACAAGTGATATATTGCCCGGATAAAACATCACTGTTCGCTATCCGGTTTTGCGTCAATATTTTTAAACCGTCATTGATCGTTCCAAGCCAGAGATTATTATCCTTTTCCAAAAAACAGGTGACAGGGACATAATCGGTTTGGGAAAGTTTGGTAAAACGAGATTCAGTGGATTGTAATTGATATATTCCGCCAATTGTACCCACATGCAGATTTCCCATTTTATCACAAAAGAGGGATTTGATCAGTAAATTATCCAGGCCATTGCCACCGTCATAAATGACAAAGGAATTGTCAAAATACTTTGTCACGCCACGCTGCAGCGAAGCTATCCAGAGATTTCCCCAACTATCAAATTCCAGAGCGGTAATGATATTCCCGGCCAGACCGTCATCAATGGTATATCTTTTCACAGCGCCATCCCTGAGTTTGCAGAGACCGTAGCCTGTACCAACCCAGATATTGCCGTCCCAGTCCGATGTGATTGCTTTGATATGGTTGTTGGTCAATTTATACGTTTTCCATTCACCACGGTAATAAGACAAAAGTCCGCCGCCATCGGTGCCGATCCAGAGCCGGTTTTGATTGTCACTGTGGAGCGACAGAATTCTGTTGGAAGTTAATTCCGGTGTATTTCCAGTGGTGAATGTGTGAAAAACAGTTCCATCATATCGCGCCAGTCCGGCCCTGGTGCCGATCCATAAAAATTCATTGTGTGCGATTGCGGTAATGTTATTGCCGGGAAGGCCGGAATCCTTATCCCATTTTTCTGAAATGTATTGTTTATGGATATCATTACCAGCCAATAGCAAAATTGGTAAGATCAGGAAAAACAGTATGATGATTTTTGGCTTGATACTTCTACCCTCTGTTTGATTGATTATTCTGCTTTAAAAAATTCTTAATTAGGACACATATTACAGAGGTTTGGTTGTCAGTTATTTTTTCCCGTCTTCATCCGGCAGATACCCGGCAAATTAAAATAATATGGCTCTATATGATTTAGTTACTTCGTTTTTTAAACTGTTAAACTCTTTCAGAGTTTTAATAACGTTTGTTTTTTTTCGTGGGTTTACCACCCACGGTTATTATTGTTTAATCCCTTCGGGATTATATGAAAACCATTAAGTCTTAAAATTGATTGGTAACTTTGTTCTTCTGGCGTTAAAAAAAGTTTAATCTTTTGTTGAGGAAGTTAATACTATTGTATATAATGAATTAACTGCAAAACAGATCAAAATAATTCTCTGTTTACAACCCACAAAATCAATGAGGTAAATATGGACAAAACAGTTGCGCTTCAAAAAGACTTTTTCCAAACCAACACAACAAAAGATATAGCTTTCCGTCGCAGTCAATTATTGAATTTGCGACGGGTGTTGCGGGAAAATGAATCCCACCTCATGACGGCGATTTACAAAGATTTCAAAAAGTCTGAATTCGATACCTTTACCAATGAGTTTCTGTTGCTCTATGAAGATATCAAAGAAGCTCTGAAAAAATTAAAGAAATGGTCAAAGCGTAAACGGGTACGCACCAACCTTATTAATTTTCCGGCGAAAAGTTATATTATCCCCGAGCCCTACGGGGTTTCTCTAATTATTGGCGCGTGGAATTATCCTTACCAATTATCTCTGGCCCCTGTTATTCCCGCGATTGCCGCCGGCAATACCGTGGTGCTGAAACCCAGCGAACTTCCGGCCCATACCAGCGCGGCCATGGCAAAGATGATCAATGAAAATTTTGACCCTGAATTTTTTAAAGTAGTGGAAGGCGGTGTTCCGGAAACCCAGGCCCTGCTGAAACAGGATTTCGACAAGATCTTTTTTACCGGCAGTGTACCGGTGGGGAAAATCGTCTACAAAGCCGCCGCTGAAAACCTGACTCCCATTACACTTGAATTAGGCGGTAAGAGCCCGGCCATCATCACTGAAAATTGTAATTTAAAGATGGCCGTCAAACGATTGATATGGGCGAAATTTCTGAATGCCGGCCAAACATGTATCGCACCGGATTATGTGGTGGTTCATGAAGCAATTAAGGCGGATTTTCTGGCAGCGGCAAAAAAGGAGATTGAAAACGCCCATTATTCCTTTGACAATCAGAATTATGTTCAGATCATCAATACCGCCAATTATAACCGGTTGATTGATTTGCTGGATGATGAAAAAATAGTTTACGGCGGCAAGCATGATAAAGCATTACGGTACATTGAGCCCACCATCATGTCCAATATTACCTTTGATGACAAGGTAATGGCGGATGAAATTTTCGGCCCCATTTTACCAGTGGTCAGCTATACAGACCTGGATGATATTATCGCAATTATCAAAAACCGTCCGAAACCCCTCTCCTGCTATGTTTTCACAAAAGACAAGCGGGTCAAGGAAAAAGTTTTGCGTGAGATTTCTTTTGGCGGTGGCGCGGTCAATGATTCCATTATGCATATCACCAACAGCAATTTGCCCTTTGGCGGGGTTGGCAACAGTGGCATTGGGAATTATCACGGGAAAGCGGGATTTGATGCTTTCACACATTACAAAAGTATCATGGAAAAGCCCACCTGGTTCGAACTCCCGCTAAAATATTATCCCTATACGAAAAAGAAACT
>CAYYMT010000077.1:0-12646 GCA_964472715.1 uncultured bacterium
AATGCGATTTCTTAACTTTAAACCAAATTTTTTAAATATTTGATAGTAATAAATATCTAAGGGGAAAACTTCTCCATTATTGACAAAGTTACCAACTTGCCAACAAATACTTCCTTTTTTAGATAAGACTCTTGTTAATTCTATTATTATTTCTTCCTGAGTTGATAGATAATCTTCAATTGTTGTTTTTGTTTCATAGGATTTTCCAAGATTATAGGGTGGCGAAGTTATGATTAGATCAAACATTTCATTATCATATTTCTTAATTACCTTTAAAGAATCGCCATTAATTATGGAATAATTTATTTTTGGGTTTATGTAGTCAAACAAAGGTTCTTTTATTTTCATATTAATATTTCGTCCTGATTTTTAAAATTATTACTATAAAGATTAACATTTTAATATTACTAATGCAACTAAGAATTTCTGAAGTCAAATTTGATATCAATAAAAAATGTTTCAATAAGATTTTGGGTCTAGAACTTATTCTTTACATTTCTACATTTCTAACTTTTTTAATAAATTTACCTTTTGATTAAAATTTTAGAAAAAAATCTTGACATCACTCTTTTCCGCTATTAGATTTGTAATGAAAATTACAAAATAAATAAAAGTGAAAAATATGTTACGCAATCTGGAACCATCACATCGACTAATAGACCTTTTTCTGGAACTGGTTAAAATTGACGGCATTTCCCGTCATGAGCTGGCGGTCCGCCAATACCTTGTAACATTTCTGAAAAATCTAAGACTTGATCCGAAAGTGGATAATGCCGGTGAAGCAGTTGGCGGGAATACCGGCAATGTTATCTGTAAAATCGGTGATGGCGGTGATTTTGTTATGCTCTCCCACATGGATACCGCCGGCCCAACTAAAAATATCAAACCACAGATTCATGCCGACCGGATTACCTCTGATGGCACCACGATTCTGGGCGCTGACAATCGTGCCGGCATCGCGGCCATTCTCTACAACCTGGAAAAAATGCACAAATCCGGTGAAGCGATTCGGGATTTTACCCTCTGTTTTACAATTTGCGAAGAAAATAATATTGAAGGCTCTAAACATTTACAATTACCTAAAACCATTCAAAAAGGCTATGTGATCGACTCATCATTACGACCGGGAAAATTCATACACCGGACTTTCGGCGCCAAAGGCCTGGATATCAAAATTACCGGCAAGGCCGCCCATTCAGGGCTTCATCCGGAAGATGGCATCAGCGCCATCTATACCGCGTCCCTGGCGATTTCTAAATTAAAACTGGGCCGGGTCAATGACCACACAACCGCCAATCTCGGCATTATCAAAGGTGGCGAAGCCATTAATGTCATTCCCGAGACCACCGAGCTCACTGGAGAAATTCGCTCCCACAAAGTGGAAGATGTGGAAAAACTGGCCGGTGAATTCAAACAACATTTTGAAACCGCCTGCCATCAGACCGGCGCGCAACTGGAATTCAAATCTCAATGGGATTTTATGCCCTATTATGTTTCCGAAGATTCCGATATTTTTATACATGTCATTAATATTATGAAAAAATTAGGCCTGACACCGGAACCGATGTTGTCGGCCGGTGGCAGTGATGCTAATCCTCTGAACGCTAAAGGAATCGATGCCGTCAATATTGGGATTGGGGCGCAAAATCCCCATTCCCATGACGAGTATATTCTGTTAGAGGATTTAGCCAACGCAGCGAATATTGTATATGAGATATTGAGGGGCGAATGATGATAGATTTTAGGACACGGATATCTGAAACCTTGCGAATGGTTCAAAGAACCTTCGCAATGGTTGGTCCTAGTAGGAAAACTAAAAATATTAGGACACGGATTTTCAGGATGAACACAGATGAGAATTATTCTTCATTAATTATGAAAATGGGTGTTCATCTCCGGGAGAGAATCGTTAATTTCCTAGTTTATAATCTGAAACCACCATTTCAAAAGTCTATCAACCATTTGAAAGGTGTTTGTGTCTTGTTTTTATTATTACCATTATCACTTCACGCCCAAACCGGTGATCTTTTCATCATCGGCGGTGGCAGTCGACCGTCATCCATGATCAATCACCTGGTGGAGTTGGCTGGCGGTAACGAGAGCCATGTCATTGTAATTCCCAATGCCAGTGGTGATCCCATTGATGTGGCGGAATACCAGACCAACCAATTCCTGGAACATGGGGCCGGCAGCGCGGAATATATCTTTGCTAAAGATGACGCTGTCAATGCTGATTCCAATGTGGTAAAAATCGACAAAGCCACCTGCGTCTTTTTTTCCGGTGGCGACCAGCGGCGGCTAACTGCCGATTTGCTGGATTCCAAATTACTGGCGAAAATCAAGGAGAAATGGCAGCAGGGGTGCGTCATTTCCGGAACCTCAGCCGGCGCGGCAGTGATGAGTGAACTGATGATCACCGGTGATGAAAAATTAAACAAAAGCAAATATTCTTTTATTACAGTTGAACCGGACAATGTGATCATGACGCCGGGATTTGGCTTTGTGAAAAAGGCCATTATCGACCAGCATTTTATCAAGCGAAACCGTCAAAACCGGCTGATCTCGGTGGTGCTGGAAAATCCGGATTTACTCGGTATCGGCATTGATGAATCCACTGCCATTCAGGTTCATGAAGACGGCACCTTTGAAGTGGTGGGCGAAAATTCCGTGATGATTTTCGACGCTAAAAAAGCCAAAAATATTCAGACCGATGAGCGCAATAATTTTTCGGCCAGCAACATTAAAATGCATTTATTGATAGACGGACAAAAATTTGACATGAATAAGCGGAAAGTGAAATGAAGAAATTTCAAGCGCCAGACACCTATGTCATTATCTTTTTTGTAGTCCTGATCGCTTTTGGACTCAGTTGGATCATTCCGCAGGGAAAGTTTGAAACCCGCACTATTAAGTACGAATACAAAGACAAAGTGACGGAAAAAACTGTACTGGATCCTGATTCCTTCACCTACGCGGAAAAAGAAAACCGTATCGACGGAACGCCATTATTTGGTGAAGGCGGTGAACCGGGCTTATTGAACTATGTCTTCGACGGATTGGTCTCCGGTGACAAATGGGGATCGGCTGTTGGTGTCGTCGCTTTTATCCTGGTGATTGGCGGCGCTTTTGGAATCATTATCAGGACCGGTGCAATTGAAACCGGTATCAACGCCATGATTCTGAAAACCAGGGGCAACGATATTCTGTTGTTGCCTGTTATGTTCCTTTTATTCTCCCTGGGAGGAGCAGTTTTTGGAATGGGCGAAGAAGCCATTGCCTTTTCCATGGTGTTGATTCCGATGGTAATTGCCCTGGGATATGATTCCATCACCGGTATTATGATCACCTTTGTAGCGACGCAAATTGGCTTTGGCACCAGTTGGATGAATCCTTTCGGAGTGGCCATTGCTCAGGGAATCGCGGAAGTGCCGGTGATGTCCGGGAGTTTTTTTCGCATTGTCATGTGGCTGGTGTTTACGATTATCGGTATGGTCTACACGGTTATTTATGGTAAAAGGATCCGGCGCAATCCGCAATCATCTTTATCTTATGAAAGCGATGAGTATTTTCGCAATGATTTTAAGCGGCCGGAACTGCAAGATCACAAAATGACCCTGGCCGACAAACTGATTCTGCTGACGATTTTGATTTCCATTGTCTGGATCGTTTATGGTGTCATGTTCAAGGGCTATTATATTCCTGAAATTGCCAGCCAGTTTTTTGTAATGGGATTGGTTTCCGGTATCATCGCAGTGGTTTTCCGGTTGAATGATATGAGCGTCAATGACATTGCCGGCGGATTTCGCCAGGGAGCAAAGGACCTGCTGGGCGCCGCACTGATCGTCGGTATGGCCAAAGGAATTGTCATTATCCTCGGTGGCGATGATCCGGCGACACCCTCAGTTTTGAACACGATTTTATATAAAATCGGCAGTACAGTGGCAATTTTTCCGGCTGTTGTATCGGGGTGGATGATGTTTGTCTTTCAGTCGGTATTTAATTTTTTCATCGTATCCGGTTCCGGACAGGCTGCCCTGACCATGCCGTTGATGGCGCCTTTGGCAGATATGGCCGGTGTGAGTCGACAGGTGGCAGTGCTGGCGTTTCAGTTGGGTGATGGATTCACCAATCTGATCGTACCGACTTCCGCCGCATTGATGGGATGTTTGGGGGTCGCCAGGCTGGACTGGGTGAAATGGGCGAAGTTTCAGATCAAGTTCCAGATGGTTTTATTTCTACTGGGGTCGGTCTTTGTCATTGGTGCCGTGATGATAGGTTTTAATTAAAACTTTGCGATCCGGCAGTTGCCGGACGCAGTGGTTGTTCTTTTCGAAAACAAAAGATTTTTAACATATAAGTTTATGAATTACCACTATTTCAAAGGCCGTTGGCCATTTGAAAGGTGGAGAGTTAAGTAAGGGGACGAAATTTGGTACATAATGAGTTAAAGGAAAAGATTCGCGGACATTACAAAGATCTATCCAAAAACCTGCAACTGGTGGCGGATTTTTTTGTGGAAAATTTTGACAAGATCCCTTTCCTCAGTGTCCAGGAAATCGCCAATCAGTCCGGCGCCAGTGTCGCTTCGGTAGTACGGTTTGCGCAGAAAATCGGATATTCGGGTTTTACGGAAATTCGCAACGCTGTGGCTGACAACCTGCAGAAGCACTTGAAAAATGAAGATAAATTTCCCCTTATCAGTGCATCTAGTGGCAAAGATGAAGAAGATATTCTCACTTCTGTTGCCAACCAGGATATTCAAAATATAAATGACACATTTAAAATGATCGGGCGAAAAGATTTTAAAAAAGCCGTTGATCTGATCGAAAAAGCCAACACCGTCTACACAGCAGGATTGGGAATTTCTTTTTTACTGAGCCGGATTTTGGCCTATCAACTGAATCAGGTGGGTGTTCGGTCCCATGCATTACACCATGATACATCACCTTTTTTGGAGCAAGCACTGTTATTGAGTAAAAAAGACTTACTGGTAGTGCTCTCCTTTCCGCCCTATTCCAGCGAAACCATTGATGTTGTAAAAGCTGTCCGGCAGAAAGGCGTCAGAGTAGTGGCCATTACTGATAAACCCGCGGCGCCGGCCACTTTTCATGCTGATGTCAGCCTGATGGTGAAGAGTGAAAACATGCTGTTTACCAATAGTTTCGCGGCAATTTCCGTATTGATCAATGCCATCGCAACCCAGTGTGCCTGTCATGATTATGAAAAAGCCCAAAGCATGATCAAGGCTTCCAGTGAAATTCAGAAGCCGCTTGTTGAAAATTGAAACTATTAGATGCTGTTCCAAAAGTTCGGTTTCAAAACTACTGTAAGCGACAATTCGAATTGTCGCCTACGAACATCTTATTGGACAACATCTTTATAGATGAAAGCAATAGAGATAGAGAAAAATTATAAGCGAGGATTTAGGAGGTTTAATGAGAAAACAAATTTTACTGCTTCTTTTGAGTTGCTCACTGCTGATGGGAGCCAATTTTGGCCGGATCAGCGGAAAAGTGGTTGAAAGTGAAAGTGGTGACCCGATAATGGGTGCAAATATTATTGTCGAAGGTATTGATCTTGGCGCTGCTTCTGATCAGGAAGGCAATTACCTGATTGCACAGATTCCGCCGGGAAAATATAATGTCAGATGTCAGTATATTGGTTATACCCCGGTGGTTGTGAAAAATATTACCGTGACATCCAATCGTATTGCCTTTGTGAATTTTGAACTATCACCAAAAACCCTGGACATGGAAGAGGTGGTGGTGACGGCCCAAAGAGATGAGATTGAAAAAGACCTTACGGCAACAACCCGCAGTGTGCAAACCGCGGAGATTGAAGAAATGCCGACAACTACTATAACCGATGTGATCCGCACCCAACCCGGTGTCGTCAGCGCCGGCGGATTGCACTTTCGCGGTGGCCGTTCCGGCGAAGTGGTTTATATGGTTGATGGTGTGCCAATGGTCAATCCATTGTCTACGGATATCAATTCCAGCGAAATGATCAACAAAGGCGCGATTGCGGAAATGCAGATGATCAGCGGTACCTATTCCGCCGAATACGGCAATGCCATGAGTGGTGTCATCAATATTACCACCCGGGAAGGCGGCAGTGAATTTCACGGTGGTGTGGATATTAAAAATTCTAAACTGGGTGTGGAAGAAAACAGCGCCGATTACAACCGTTCTGTAATCCGCATGAATCTGAATGGCCCCCTGTTTACACCGAAAACCACCTTTTTCATGTCAGGCAATTTTGATGACCGGGACAACTACCTTCCCTGGGGTTATCGCACGGAAGGCAATTTGTTCTTGAAATTGACAGACAAGCATATCAATAATTTAAAACTGTCGCTGACAGCCAATCTTTCCAATGGTATTCACAAAAACTACAGTCATACCTGGAAATACATTCCTGATCAATACTGGTATGAGCCCCGTTCCAATACGCAAATGTTGAGTTTGGGAATGACCCATACGCTTTCCGAAAAAATGTATTATACCGTGTCCATGTTCTATACCCAATACCATTATGACAGCGGCGATTTTGACTATAATGATCTAAAACCGGATTACCGTCGTGATGAAAATAAGGAGTTCTATTCTTTAAGTTATGTTTCTTCCTATTCAGAAAATGATCAAAATACCATTGGTCTGAAATCCGACTGGGTTTGGTATGCCAATAATTTCAATGAAGTAAAAGCCGGATTTGTGGCGAAACGTCATAATATTGACCGCTTTTATGTGAGTTCGCCCTACTATGATGATGTGATTCTGGATGATTACGAGGTTCAGCCAACTGAGTTTGGCGCCTACATTCAGGACAAAGTGAACTTTTCATCGATTATTTTAAGCGCCGGTTTGCGTTTTGACATGCATGATCCCAATACGGAATACTGGGACAATCCCTATGATACCGAAGATTCCACCAAAAGTGTGGTTGAGTCCGATGTCCATACACAGGTGAGCCCGCGACTGGGTATCAGTTATCCTGTGACGGACAGGACGGTTTTTCATTTTGGATATGGCCATTATTTTCAGCGCCCCGATTATCAGTATATCTACAAGGCACTGACCAACCGCAGTTCCAGCGAACTCTATGATGTCAACAATGACGGGGTCGTTGATTATCGTGATAATGTGCTGATGAACCTGAAGTCCGGAAACGGCCGCTTCGGCAATCCGGACCTGAAACCGGAAAAAACCATTGCTTACGAATTTGGTGTCAGTCAGCAATTGTTTGAAGATTACATTCTGGACATTACCGTATATAGTAAACAGATCACGAACCTGTTGGGCGCCAGAACTTATTTCGCGCTGGATGAACCCAATTACTGGGAAACCTTTTCGCTGCATATCAATGAAGATTTCGCCTATAATAATGGGTTTGAAATTCAGTTCCGGAAACGCCGGGGTAAAAACTGGACCGGCGAAGTCAATTACACCTATGCTGTTGCGGAAGGTAGTAGTTCCGGACCCTTGGAAAGAGTTGGCAGTGAACTGGAAAACCGCCAGACTTTGAAATTTTTCCCTTTGAATTTTGATCAGCGTCATACGTTGAACGGACGGCTGACATACAGCCTGGGAAAATTCAAAGGCACTTTACTGGGGCAATGGGGCAGCGGCCTGCCGTATACCAAAGAGATGCGTGGCGCCACCGATCCTTATGAACTGAATAACGGCCGCATCGACCCCAACTGGTATCTTGACCTGAAATTAAACTATAATCTGAATGTGGGTAATGTAAAAATTACTCCTTACCTGGAAGTTTATAATCTGACAGACCATAGAAATGTGCTCTGGGTCTATGCCCGGACCGGTGAACCGGATTATTCCAACAGCGGCAGAACCGAAGAATATGACGACAATCCGCTGAATTATGGCCGGCCCAGAATAATCTATCTTGGTGTCAATATTGGATTTTAAAGAAAACCCAAAGGAGTAACAATGAGAACGAATAAGAAAATTTTATATTTAATGTTGATTGTAATGATCGTCCTCTTCCAGGTGGCGCAGGCCGGCTTATCAGACCGCGCGTTTGCCACCCACAACGTGGGAAGACTGGGGTTCTTTACGACCAATATCGGACAATTTTATCCCTATGGCGGGCAGGTGGAAAAAACCCTGGAATACCCGATCAATTCCGGCCAGATCTGTATGTACCGTCAATGTATCATGATCGGCGCCAAAATGCCCAACGGTGATTACAATGTGATTTCCGCGGCGGATGGCCGGTTTGAAGAATTTGATGCGATTGGCGGGTATGATGCCGGTAACGCAGAAATCGCCATGAGTGACAAACCTCATACCTGGCCCGATTGGGGCTGGCCTGTACAGGATGAGGATGGCAATCCCATCATTCTCAGCCAGCAGGAAAGTTTCTGCGTTTACAGCGATTCCACCAACTGGCGTTACGCCAAAAATGGTGAAGAGGATATGCTGATGGATATGCGGGTTTATCAGACCATTTACAGTTGGGGCGTACCCGGCGCGGACCGCTTTGTGATTTTGCGTTTTGAAGTGGAAAACCAGAGCGACGGTGACTGGGAGGATGTCTATTTTAATTTCTATTCCGATCTGGATGTCGGCGGTATCAGTTCCGGTGATGAATGGGCTGATGACTGTGTCGATTTTGACAAAGACCGGGAACTGGTACGCTTTTATGATTCCGACAACTACAGTGACGAATGGCTGAAAGAAAATCCTTTTCAGCCGGGAATTACTTTCCTGAAAACACCGAATGATGAAGGCATCACTGATTTTCATTGGGTAGATGTAACTATCGATGAAGTGGCTGTGAACAGCACTTTTTGGGATTCACTGAGTTATGCCCTGATGGCCTCGGACACCAATTATTTTCATGATCATCCGGACTTGCGAGTCAGTGATTATTTTCATCTGGGTGACAATCCGATCAATGGCACTCACTATGATGATCCGGAAACAAGCCGCATTACCGACGAAGATGGTAACCTGATCGGCGGTCCCATGGTGGGTTGGATCATGAATGGCCCGGTGGACATTGCCGCCGGCGAAACCAAAGAGTATTGGGTTGGTATCGGTGTTGGCAATAATAAAGAAGACTTGCTCTCAGTCATTGATAATTTGCGTGAATATTTTGCCAATTACGAAGCCACCGGTGATTTTGGCATCAAAGTGATGCCGACACCGGAACTGACAGCTGTTGCCGGCGACCAGAAAGTTGATCTCTACTGGAGCAATGACCTGGACATCAATTATGAAAATCCGGCTAAAAATAATGAGAATGATCTGGAAGGATACCGGCTTTACAAAACCACCGATCCGAACCTGAAAGAATGGGAACTGCTGGAAACCATTCCGCTGGCCTATGATTCCACTTCAACTTTGGATGAACAGGCTTACCACTACGAAGACACTGATGGTGTTTATAACGGATTTACCACTTATTATAACCTCTGTGCCTACCGAACTTCGATTACCGGTGATTTAGAAGAATCCCTGATTCTCTCCAATATCGAGAATATTGAGAACCAGGCCAATGCCGCCGGTGCACAGCCGGTCAGTGAGGTTGCTGATGATAAACAGGATATGGATGCCATTAAAGCAGTACCGAATCCCTACATTGTCTCGGCCCAATGGGACAGAAACAGGCTGGGAAACACAGTCTTTGGAGAACCGATTCGTAACATGGCATTTACAAATCTGCCATCGCCTTGTACGATCAGGATCTACACGGTGGATGGTGATCTGATCAATACTCTGGAGCATGATGGCGTCAACGGACGCTACGAGTGGAACCTGCTGACCAGCGAAAGGCGGCCGGTGGTGTCAGGCGTCTACTTTTTTCATGTCGAATCTAAAGTTGGTGAAAAAATCGGCCGGTTTGCCATAATCCGATAGAAAGGGGAAAATAATGAAATTATTTATAAAGATTATTGGAATATTAGCGATCACCGGCACATTACTTTTTGCAGACGGGAGCCTGGGACAATCGGGCGCCAACTTTCTGCAGATTGGTGCAACACCACGGGGCGCAGCTCTGGGCGGTGGCATTACAGCGCTGGCAAAAGGCGCGGAAGCCTTATACTGGAATCCCGCCGGCGCAGTTGCTGTTGAAAAAACAGATATTTACTTATCCCATACTGATTGGTTTGTGGATACAAAACTGACCTATGGCGGCGCTGTCATGAAAGTTGGTGACAATAATGCCTTTGGCGTGTCCGCTACTGTTTTTACTATGGATGACCAGGAAATTACCACGGTTTATGAGCCTGACGGTACCGGCAATTATTACAGCTCCGGTGACATATCCGTGGGATTGAGCTATGCCCGCCGAATGACTGACAAATTCAGTTTTGGTATTACGGGAAAATATATTCAGGAAACCATTTACAATGAATCAGCCTCTCAGGTGGCTATGGATGTCGGGTCTGTTTATCAGACCAACTTCCATAATTTGCGCATTGGTATGGCAGTCCGGAATTTCAGCGGAACATTGGAATTTGACGGTGATGATATCGATGAACGCATTGCAGAAGAAAAAGCCCGTGATAATGAGGACAATCCGCGGATTGAACGACTGGCGCCGGAATTTCGTCTGCCCCAGGTTTTTCAGATGGGAGTTGCTGTGGATGTTTTTGATAATGTGGATAACCGGGTGACAATGATCGTGGATGTGGATGTACCCAGTGATAATGATGAACGACTGATCGTTGGAAGTGAATATTGCTTTCGCAACATGGCGTGGTTGCGTGCCTCTTACCAGATGAATTACGATACCGCCGGATTGAATGCCGGCGCCGGAATCAATATTCGGGGGATTCGTTTGGATTATTCTTTTTCCAGTCATGAGGTCTTCAGCGATATTCACCGCTTTGGTATCGGATATAATTTTTAGAAACCTTTGAAAACCTTGCGAATGGCCCTTAGGCCTTCGCAATGGTTAGGGTGTAGTTGAATTCCACCATTGCGTCCGGCACTTGCCGGATTGCAAGGTGGAGAGTTTTTCGTCCCCCATACAAAATTCTCGTTCCCAATATTATTTTGGGAACGAGAAAACTTGAATAGCAAGACAATGGCGGATGATCTAAATATTAGGAAAAGCAAAGGAAAGCAAACGTTACAATAGGAGGAAATTATGCGAAAAATGTTACTATGCTTAGTAATGTTATTAATGGTTGTCACACTTTCAGCGCAATCATTTACAACTTACACGAGCGAAAACAGTGATTTACCGGTCAATATGGTTTACTGTATTGATTTTGACAATGATGGCAACATCTGGTTTGGCGGTCAAAAAGACCCGGCCACCGGTATTGCCAATGTATCCATGCTGTCCAGCGACCTGTCTGCCTGGACAATTTACGGACAGAGCGACCTGGGATTGGACAACATGGAAGACCGCGCCTTTTACATTGCGGTGGATGACCAGAATACCAAGTGGATCTGCACCCATTATGGTGTTGGTGGCAGAAAAGCCGACGGAACCACCTTTGAGGTGGATTTTACAGTGGATGACTACACCAGAAGCGTAGAGACCGATTCCAAAGGTAATGTCTACATCAGCAACAGAACTGATGAAGGTATCTGGGTAACGGAAGACTATGGTGAGAACTGGGAAATGTGGACAGCTGAGGATATTGGATTAAGTGAAGGCCGTCCGGAAATTTATGACCTGCGCGAAGACAGTCAGGGAAGATTGTGGTTTTGTACCTGGTATGGCATTGTCTATCGTGACACCGACGGCGCCTGGCATGAAATTGAAGACCTGGCAGGATATTACACCTATGCCATGACTATGGACAAGAATGATGTGGCCTGGACACCGGATGCCTCAACTAATGATCTTTATAAAATCGCGTCCGACGGCAGCACTACAAAACTGGATTCCACTGATATGGCGCCATTACATGCTGATATTTATGATCTGGAAGCGGATAAAAACGGCCATATCTGGTGCGCCACCAATGGCGAAGGCCTTGTGGAAATTCTCCCGGACGGTAGTTTTAATCAATATACTCTTGCTAATACTGATGGCGGCATTCCTCAGGACACTTTGACCCACCTGGAAATTAATGATGACGTGATTTGGGTGTCTACTGTGAGTGAAGGAGTTGTGCGTATTGATGATATGATTCAGGATGAAGTTGTGGAAACTGAATTAGCATATGACGTTTACAATACAGAAAATAGTGAATTACCGGTGAACATGGTTTACTGTATTGACTTTGATAATGATGACAATATTTGGTTTGGCGGACAAAAAGACCCGGCTACCGGCATTGCCAATGTATCCATGCTCTCCGGTGACCTGAGCACATGGAATATTTACGAACAGAGCGACCTGGGACTGGATAATATGGAAGACCGCGTTTTTTACATTGCTGTGGATAACCAAAATACCAAATGGTTTTGTACCCATTATGGTGTTGCCGGATTAAAAGCTGACGGAACTTCTTTTGAAGTGGACTTTACGGTTGATGATTACACCCGGACCGTAGAAACAGATTCCAAAGGCAATGTCTATATCAGCAACAGAACTGATGAAGGTATCTGGGTAACGGAAGACCATGGTGAGAACTGGGAAATGTGGACAGCTGAGGATATCGGATTAAGTGAAGGCCGTCCGGAAATTTATGACCTGCGCGAAGACAGTCAGGGAA
>CAYYMT010000077.1:12746-17694 GCA_964472715.1 uncultured bacterium
GGATTAAGTGAAGGCCGTCCGGAAATTTATGACCTGCGCGAAGACAGTCAGGGAAGATTGTGGTTTTGTACCTGGTATGGCATTGTCTATCGTGACACCGACGGCGCCTGGCATGAAATTGAAGACCTGGCAGGATATTACACCTATGCCATGACTATGGACAAGAATGATGTGGCCTGGACAACGGATGCCTCAACCAATGATCTTTATAAAATCGCATCCGACGGCAGCACTACAAAACTGGATTCTACGGATATTGCACCATTACGGGCGGACATCTATGATTTGGAAGCCGATAAAAATGGTAATATCTGGTGCGCCACCAATGGCGAAGGCCTTGTGCAAATTCTTCCCGATGGTAGTTTTAACCAGTATACCGTAGCAAATACCGACGGCGGCATTCCTCAGGATACGCTGACGCACCTGGAAATCAATGATGATGAAATGTGGGTATCCACTGTCAGCGAAGGATTGGTCAGAATTACAGGATTTGCAGCGCCAACAGCGATTGATGATGAAACCAATGAAATCTCTACGCCCCAGACCTTTGCATTGCATCAGAATTATCCCAATCCTTTCAATCCCGAAACCAATATTCGCTTTGACGTGGCCAAAAGCGCTAAAGTACAGTTGAATATTTACAATTTGAGAGGAGAATTGGTAAAACAATTAACCAACAGAAATTATCAGCCCGGTACTTACAGGCTACTCTGGGACGGCACCAATGAAGCCGGCAACCAGGTGGTCAGTGGTATCTATTTTTACCAACTGAGAACCGGATCTGAAACACAAACTCGTAAAATGATGTTTGTCCAGTAAAGATTAAACTAAACCTCCGAAGTTTTGAAAACTTCGGAGGTTTTTTATTTTCAAAGGAATTTCATGCAATCGAAAAAACAACCGAAACTCATATACAGTATCATACCACTGATCGCTATGGGCCTTTTTTTAGGCGTCGGCTATGGCGTTTTTCAGTTGAAAGCGGAAATCCTGTTGATTTGCTCGGCGCTGATCGCGGGAATTATCGCGCTGTTACATGGCTACTCCTGGAAAGAACTGGAAACCGGAATTGTAGAATCCGTCAGCCGCGCAATGCCGGCCATGTTAATTGTCATTTGTGTTGGACTGCTGGTGGGATCATGGATTGCCAGCGGTACAATACCAATGCTAATTTACTATGGACTGCAAGTCATCTCGCCCTCGTATTTCCTGCTGACCGCCTGTATTGTCTCCAGTTTTGTGTCACTCTTTACCGGTACTTCCTGGGGAACAGTCGGGACAATTGGTATTGCCTTTATGGGAATTGCTGAAGGGCTGGGAATTCCGGCCGGACCGGCTGCCGGTGCCATTATCACCGGCGCTTATTTTGGTGATAAATTGTCCCCTTTTTCCGACACAACCAATTTGGCCCCGGTTGCTGCCCGTTCCAACCTGTTTGACCATATTCGGCACATGCTATGGACGACATTGCCGGCATGGATTTTGGGACTGATCATCTATTTCTTTGTCGGCCTGAAGTATGGCGAAAGCCAGGCCTTTTCCAATGATATCAATCTGCTGTTAGACGGACTCACCAATAATTTTAATTTTAATATTTTACTGTTGCTACCGCCGGCGATTATTCTCTTTTTTGCTATCAGAAAATTGCCGACAATACCGGGCATGATCCTGGCGACATTGCTGGCCGGATTGTTAGGCATTATTTTTCAGGGCATTTCCCTTAAGGAAGCAACCACTGCCATGGCCACCGGTTATATCAGCAGCACCGGAGTGGAACAGCTGGACAAATTGCTGACCCGTGGCGGTATGATGAGCATGATGTATGTAACGCTGATCGCCTTTTGCGCCTTTGCCTTTGCCGGTATTATGCAGGCCACCGGCATGTTGAAAAAGATCATGGACCAGATGCTGAAATATATTCATTCCACCGGAAGCCTGGTGATTTCAACTTCGGTCAGTTGTATTACCATGGCATTTATCACCGGCTCGTCCTTTCTCGCGATTTTGGTGCCCGGTGAATTGTTTGCTGATGCCTATCGTGAGCGCGGACTGGCGGCTAAGAATTTATCAAGAACCACTGAAGACAGCGGCACTGTAATCGTTCCCCTGGTGCCCTGGTCAATGGCTGGTGTTTATATGGCGGGAACCCTGGGTGTGCCGACTCTGGAATATGCACAGTGGACGTTTATGTTTTATTTTGGAATTATTTTCGCGTGGATCTACGGATTCACCGGCATCGGTATCGCACCGAAAATCAATGATGATGAGACTGTGGCGGGGAGTTGAGCTGTTATCAGTAATCAGTAATCTGTTGTCGGTAAAAAAAATAGCAGTCATTGCGAGGAACAACGTGACGAAGCAATCTCGTCATCGAGAGGATAAGATGTTGTTCATTTGAATGTTAAAAGTGATGTCCAAGAAGTATAGTAGGATCATTAAGGACATCGAGATTGCTTCGTCGGGCTAAAGCCACTCCTCGCAATGACTGGTAAAACAACATGTTAGGATAAATTATGAAACCGAAATTGACAATAATTTTAATGATAATCATAAGCCTACTCTCCTGTCAAAAGGAAACAGTGGTTGAATTTCCCAACGACCATATTTCGCAGACTAAAGCGGTGTCCTACTCTGAAATGACAGAATTGCTACAGACCATCGCTGATGAAGAGAATATCACTCTACAAAGCATGGGAAAATCAGTCGAAGGCCGTGACCTTTGGCTGCTGAATATCAAACCTGAATCAACAGCGAATGATCCGCTGAAAGTTTTCCTGTTCGGGCAACAGCATGGTAATGAGCCGGCAGGAAAAGATGCCGTAATCTGGCTGGCCAAATACCTGGCAAAGAACAGGGCATTGATGAGTCCGAATGTTGACCTTTACCTGATGCCCATGGTCAATCCCGATGGCGCGGAAAAGAACCAGCGCCGGAACAGCAATGATGCTGATTTGAACCGGGACCATCTGTTATTGAATGAGCCGGAGACACAGATTCTCTACAATACATTTCATCACATCAATCCTGACGTTACCGTAGATTGTCATGAATTCAATCGCTCTTCCGGGGATTATTTGGACTTAGGCTATGAAGAATGGCCCCAGATCATGATGGGCTGCGGCAATAATCCGCTGATTACCGATGAAATCTATGAACTGGGGGTTCAGACCATTGAAGACTTAAAGGTACCAATGAAAAAGGCCGGTCACAATTATTGCCGGTATTTTGTCGGTGGTATGCCGCCATTGGATGAAAACCGTTACTCGACGTTAGAAGGGGATGATGGCAGAAACGGCATGGCGTTGCTGGGCGCATTGTCCTTTATCATCGAATCCGGTGTAAAACGGAATACCAGAAATCCCAATGCCGATCTGGGCGTTCGTGTGGATGCATATCTGAAAATTTTTGAGCATATCATCAGCGATCCGCAATTTATTGCCGATGCTCAAAGCGTCACAGAACAAGACCGGGAATTGCCGGACTATCTGCCGGTGAATTACTTCTGGGGAAAGACGGAGCAGGACATTGACTCGATTATGGTCTATCAGGCCGGCAGGGAAACTGCTATTCCAACCGCCAATTTTATGCAGACACGAATCATCAAAAAGAGTATCAGGACACCGGACCAATATATCATTCCGGCAGGGAAGTCAGAATTGCTCCAAAAAATATTGACCAGGCACCACATCGATTATAAAAAACTGGGCGAACCACAAACAATCACTGTTGAACCGGTGAAACTACTGTGTATCGAAAATCATTTCGATGAAGTTTACAATCGTTACGGCGGACGCCAAATTACACAAATTGCTGAATCAAAAACAGAGACATTTCAGAAAGGTTCCCTGGTCATCGATCTGAAAAAAAGTCAATTTCCCATGAAAGTTTTTTATGTCTTGGATCCATGCAATCTTTATGGATTGTACCAGCATGAGAAATTTTATAAATTAGCTGACGATGATATTTTGCCGGTTTACCGGATAATTAGATAACTTGAAAAAGTAAAAAGGAATTTTTTATGCATAAATTATTGATCACAATTATATTTCCACTGCTACTGTTTGCACAAGGATCTTTAATGTTGGTTGGCGGCGGACGTGAGGATAAAAACTCATGGTCGGACCTTCCTTATCAATGGTTTGTGGAAAAAGCCGATTCCGGTATTATTATCAATATTGATGTGGATGAAGCCAGTGACTGGTATCCGGGATATTTCAGGTCTTTGGGCGCTGACAATGCCAGTCAGGCCTTACAAATTGCCGGTAAAACAGCAGCCAATGATTCTGCCACTTATGAATTGCTGATTCAGGCCAAAGGAATTTTCATGGAAGGCGGTGACCAATGGGATTATGTGTCTACCTGGAAGAATACCTTGGTTGAGGATGCCATCAAAAAAGTGTTTGTTGATGGTGGTGTCATTGGTGGCACATCTGCTGGCCTGGCTGTATTGGGAGAGGTTTACTTCGATGCCAAATTTGGGTCTTCCTATCCTGATGAAGCGGCGGAAAATTGTCGTCACACAGACATTCATCTGGACAATGGCTTGTTTGACCTGATGCCCGGTGTGCTGACGGACTCCCATTTTCATCCTCGTGGCCGTATCGGACGACTGGTACCCATGATGGCGAAATGGTCCACCGACACGGGGCAGGAACTTCTTGGCATTGGTGTGGATGATAAAACTGCTTTTTGTGTGAATGAAAACTATCATGGCATTGTTTACGGAAAAGCCTCGGTAACCATTATCAAACCAACCGTCAATTCTGTCTGTGAATCCGTTGCCGGCGAATCCGTGAAATATACCAATCTTCGTTTTGATCAGCTGGTCCATGGAATCGAATATGATCTTAACACCTTGACAGTACTGAATGCAGAAGAAAAGTTAAAGGCTTTTGATTACCAGGAAGAGAGTTATGATTATACCGCTTTGACTCTGGAGGGGAATGAT
>CAYYMT010000078.1:0-17442 GCA_964472715.1 uncultured bacterium
GTAAGTAAGCGTTTATTCCAGTCGTTAGACGCCTCCATATTTTTTATCTCTTCGGTTTTCGCTTTCAAATATTGCCGGACAAAATGCCAATGCTCCCCCAAATAACCAAAAGCAATCAATTTAAACTGCTCATAGATGTAGTATTCGCTTTCCGTTGAGGCTGAAAGCTGGCTTGCTATGTCAAAATAGGTAGTACAAAGCGCTTTGAGTTGCTGTGAATCTCTGCTATCCCATAATTCAATAATCTTCAGTTCACACAGTTCCTTTGCTTTTTCAAGTTGCTTAATATCGTCTTCGTTTAACTCAACGGACTCAAAGCGACTGGATAGTTTTCCTTTTTGAATGAGCGCACCTATCCCAGTAAGTATATTAGGATATACCTGTTCAAGATGATTATATTTTAGTTCTATGCTCATTCTTCGGCCTCTTTCATGATTTTAAGCCATTCCGATTTTTTAACAGGTACGTACAATGCCAATAATTTTAATCCTGTTGGCTCAAGGATTTTATCTTTAATTTGGTGATAACTTTCTGAAACATCTTCCTCAACTGGTTTGGTATCTCTTACCAACACTCCCACCAATTGGTAACTACCATTTGCAGCATAGTAAGCCTTTAAACTTGCATTAAAATCTTCTTTGAATTGATGGCTATGATCATATAATCTTGCTTTATTTTGAAGGTAACTTATCAGAATTCTGCGTTTGTCAGGTTTATTGTACAAGGCACAAAGTTGCTTTTCCATCCCTTTTTCATAGGTCATCACCTGAGGTGGATGTGCGTTTTCAGATGAAGTTTTTACCTCACCAAACAAAAACAGAACCTGCCCATCTATTTCGATAAAGCCAACCAGATCTGCTCCGGTTTTATTTCCTTTCGGGTTCCGGGCATCTCTTAATTCATTCCAATGGAAACGACACTGAAAATTTTCTTCCAGTACGATTTCAGCATAAGCCTCACCAATACGAAAAATTTGAACATTTACATTCTTGTCTTCAAGGGCTTGAATGTCGGCCAATAATTGATCGTTGGTATCAAAACCTGTATCCAATTTTAAAGTCGTTAAACTATCAAGCAATTCTTCCCGTTGCTCCCGATCAACAAGATTGTCTTTTACCGCTTTTTTTAAATGGTCATGGCACTCTTGTTCATCAAAGATTACTCCTTGATAATTGCGCGATGCTGTTTCTCTATGTTCATAAACTACATTCATTGAAAATGCTTCTATTTAAACGCAGGTAAAATTGCACTTTTTTGCAAAGCTTGGTTCGAGGGTTGGCTTATATGGCTTTGCAAATGTACGTTAGTTGAAATTTTCAAAAAAGCGAAGCAGGGATTTTTTCTGTTTTCATCATAAGTCATCAGTGTTCTTATCCGTTTTAACTTTAGGTTAACTCGTGTCAATCTGTTATGAAATTCGGTTTGTGTTGTGATTTGTGTTTCGTTACTCATCGTCTAATGTATCCATTATCTCTTTCTGTATACGCCCTAACTTCTTTAAACACAGTTGTATATACCCCGCCATTATGGTGATATAAACACAATTGTATATATTTTTTCTTTTATCATTTCATACATCGTAATAGTTTCAATAAAAACCGGATTATTTGCTTTCCAACATTAACCCCTGATTTAATAAAAATCAAGGAAAAAGAAATTATAGAAAAACCTATGTAAAAATATGGATGATTTAATCAATCTGCCGGGTTTTCAGAAAAGTTTGTGGCGTCATGACCTGTAATCCGCTCTTATTAAAATCTTTTGAATTAGAGTGATAATGGTATCAATAATTCCCGATTTTCCGGCTCTAAAATTTTATTAATCTCTTCCTTGCCTCGTGCCCCCATTATTACCCTCGTGCAGATACCGGGAGCAACAGGATCATTCAATATCAATCAATCCGCAGGACTTTGTGGCAGAAGTTGTGATTCCCTTGATCATCGCGGAACTAAAGCCGTCATGCTCCATGCGATTGAGGCCGGCGATGGTACAACCCAGTGGCGTGGTGACCTTATCGATTTCCTGCTCGGGATGGTTGCCGTTCTTCGCCAGCAGCGAGGCTGCGCCCATGGCGGTTTGCGTGGCAATTTCCAGAGCTTGTTCCGCGTGGAAGCCGATTTCAATGCCACCCTGTGAAGCCGCCCGTATGGCCCGCAAAAAGAAGGCAATTCCGCAAGCGCCGAGGGCAGTTGCCGCGCCCATCTGTTCTTCGTCAATGACAATCGCTTTACCCACTTTCGAAAAAATGGTTTGAGCAATTTCCAGGGCGGCATTTGACGGTTTGTTCGCGGCCAGGCAGGTCATTGACTGACGAATGGAGATCGCGGTGTTGGGCATTGCCCGCACGACTTTTACCTCACGGTCTATTATTTTGTAAATTTCACTGATGGAAAGGGCTGAGACAACCGAGATCAATATATGCCCGGTAGTTATCTCCTTTTTAACCCCTGCCAGAACAGCGCCCGCCTGGTGAGGTTCAACACAGAGTAACACCACAGAACTATTCCTGACTGCGAAATTATTATCTGTCGTGACAGTGAAACCGGACTTTCTGAATTTTTCCAGGCCTTTTTCGTGCCGCCGTGTAAGAATAATTTTTTCAGCAGTATAATGTCCCGAATTAATTAAGCCATTGGCAATAGCGCCACCGATATTGCCGGCACCAATAATAGCAATATTCTCTTTCATCTTATTTTCCTCTTTTTTAAAGTCTTAGTTTAATTATCAGAAAATAGCTATGCAATAAAAGATTTCATCAGCAGGCCATCTTTTTTAAATATTTACATTCGCTGAACCATTTCCGCTGATCTATATTAATAATTTCATTAGTAATTTACTTGCATATCTAAGAGATTATAGCCACTATTATAAAAAATTGGAACAAAGTATGAAGAAATTATATATTGTCAGACATGCAAAAACTATTCAGGGACATGGCCAACTCAAAGATTTTGATCGTTATTTGAAACCCCGCGGTCATTCCGACGCAAAACGGATGGCGGAATTCCTGAAATCCGATTACCCCCTGCCCCACCTGATTATTTCCAGTCCGGCCCGACGCGCGCTGCAAACCGCGGAGATATTTGCGGAAGAATTCCACTATTCCCCCGATAAAATTAAGCAGGATAAATCAATCTACTTTGGCGGTACCGGCGACCTGCTAAAGATTATCCGGCAAATCAATGATCAAACCAATATTGCCATGCTGGTGGGCCATAATCCTACGGTTCATGAAACCGTTAATTTGCTGCTTGAAAAAACAGTTGATCATTACCCCACTTGTTGTGTGTCGGGAATTCAGTTTGATGTCGATGAATGGCCTGCAATAAAAAACCGGTCCGGCCGGTTGTTTATCTACGAAAAACCCAAAAACCTGAGATAAGTCAAAATGAAACAGAAAAAATATGTTGATCGTGAAATCAGCTGGCTCTCTTTTAATGCCAGGGTTCTGCAGGAAGCCATGGATGAAAATGTACCCTTATTGGAACGGCTGAGATTTTTAGGTATTTACAGCTCAAACCTGGACGAATTTTTCAGTGTCCGTGTGGGAAATTTGAAACGGCTGATCGCTCTCGGGAAAACCTCCTCCCTGCATTTTGGCCAAAAGCCCGAAAAAATTTTAAAAGAAGTGATGGTGAAAGTAAAAAAATTACGGGATACCTTTGATGAAACCCTGTCCGGCATTAAGGAGCAATTGAAAAAATACAGCATCTATTTTATTGATGAGAGCCAATTAAATGAAGAACACCAGGAATATGTAAAAAATTATTTTGACCACAATGTTCGTCCCCGGTTGATCCCGATTATGCTGGATAATATAAAGAAGTTCCCCTATTTAAAAAATTGCGAAATTTATCTGTTGATCGTAATGAACAAAAAAACTGATCCCGATAAGCAAAAACATGCGATTATTAAAGTCCCGGTGGATGTTCTGCCGCGGTTTGTACAGTTGCCGTCGCAAAGAGGTGAAAAACATGTGATCATGATGGATGACATCATCCGGTTTAACCTGAAAGAAGTCTTCAGTATTTTTCAATATGATGAATTTCATGCTTACACCATCAAACTGACACGGGATGCAGAATTTGATCTCGATGACGACATTCGCACCAGCATGTATGAAAAAATTGCAAAGTCCGTCAAATCCCGTGAGAGCGGTGATGTGGTGCGGCTGATCTATGACCGCAATCTGCCGGAAGATTTTCTGAATTATATTTTGCAACAAACCAAACTTCAGGATTTTCAGAATATCATTCCCGGTAATCGCTACCACAATGCCAGTGACATGATGACCATTGCCAAAAGCGGAAATTATCCCGGTGAATTGTTTTATAATTCTGTACCCCAGTTGGAGCATCCCGCTTTTAATAAATACCCCAGTATTTTTGAATGTATCCGTCAATCGGATATTTTATTGCATTATCCCTATCACAGTTTTCACAGTTTTATTGATCTGTTGCGGGAGGCAGCCATCGACCCGAAGGTCAAGTCCATAAAAATGACTATTTATCGCCTGGCTGACCAATCCGATGTGGTCAACGCGCTGATGAACGCGGTATTGAATGGTAAAAATGTTACTGTGGTCATGGAATTACAGGCCCGCTTCGACGAAGAAGCCAACATCAAGTGGACGCGTAAGCTTGAGGAAAGTGGCGCCACTCTGATCAGCTCTATTCCTGGTATGAAAGTTCATTCAAAACTCTGCCTGATCACTCGCCGTGAAAAAGGAGAAAAGGAAAATTTTGTCGCCATTTCCACGGGAAATTTCAATGAATCCACGGCAAAATTATATACCGATCATGTTCTATTTACTTATAATCAGGAAATCGCCAGGGAAGCCAAACGCGTCTTTGAATTGCTGACCAATAATTTTAAAAACTACCGGTTTTCCCATTTACTGATCTCGCCTTTTCATATGCGTAAAAAACTTGGCGAGATGATCAACACTGAAATACGCAATGCCAAAGCCGGAAAAAAAGCCGCCATCAATATCAAGGTCAATAATCTGATGGATAAGCCCATGACTGACCGGCTTTATCGCGCCAGCCGCGCCGGGGTCAGGATCAGGTTGATCGTCCGCAGCACCTGTTCCCTAATTCCCGGTCTCGACAATACAAGTGACAATATTGAAATCCACTGTATTGTTGATAAATATCTGGAACATTCGCGTATCTACTGGTTCCATAACGATGGCGATGAAAGATTATATATCTCCTCAGCGGACATAATGGTAAGAAACCTGGACCGGCGGGTCGAAGTGGCCGTACCGGTCTACGATAATGCCATTAAAAACGAACTTAAGGATTACTTTAATATTCAATGGAATGATAATCAAAAATCACGCTATGTCAACCATGGAACTGAAAATTCCTATGTTGAAGGAAAAAGCAATAAAAAGATCAGAGCACAAATTGATTTGTATGATTACCTGAAAAATAAAATTACATAATTTATGATATCTTACATTTGAAATCCTGTAAACTATAAAAAAAGGAAACTATAATAAAAACCCATGAGCTGCGAAATAGAAAGAAAATTTCTGGTCAAAACCTTGCCTGATAACCTGGCTCATATCAAATATGAAAAAATATTACAGGGATATCTTACAATAAAAAACAGAGATTTTGAAGTCCGGTTCAGGAAAAAAGGGACAAAATACTTTCAGACTATAAAAAGGGGAACTGGATTGAACCGGGAAGAAGTCGAGATCGAACTTTCCAAAGAACAGTTCGTGACTCTCTGGCCATTGACGGAGAAACATCGAATTGTTAAACGCCGCTATAAAATTCCCCACGGCCAATATGTGATTGAGTTAGATATTTATAACGATAAATTTAAAGGTATGATTGCAGCGGAAGTCGAGTTCCCCAGTGAGCGGGAAGCCGGGGAATTCCAGCCGCCGGACTGGTTGGGAAGGGAGATTACGGAAGAAGTATCGCTGCAAAACAACAACCTTGCCATCCATGGCATTGATGAAAAGATAAAGCAAAAATATCAACTTGAAATACAAGCAGAAAAAATCTACCGGCAGTCCGGCGCTGTACCCATCAGGGAAAATCAGGATCATATTGAAGCCCTGATCATCCAATCCAACAATAAAAAGAAATGGATATTTCCCAAAGGAATAATTGCGCCTCACCTATCTGCTCAGGACTCCGCGGCAAAGGAAGCCTGGGAAGAAGCCGGCGTCCTTGGAAGGATCGGAGAAAAGATCGGTGAATACCAATACGATAAATGGGAAGGCACCTGCCATGTTGTAATGTTTCTCATGACAGAAGTGAAAGAATTAAAAGAATGGTCAGAGGATTTTCGCAAAAGAAAATGGGTCAGAATCAATTCTCTGAAAAAATATGTCAAAAAAGATGAATTAAAACCGATAATCAGTAAACTACAAAAAATGGTTAAATAAATGAGGCAATTATGTCAAAATTAATCGGAATTTTAACAGCCGGCGGAGACACACCCGGATTGAATGCGGCGGTACGCGCTATTGGTAAAACCGTCATCGGTGAAGCGAACTACAAAGTACTCGGTTTTAAAGACGGCTATCGCGGACTGGTGCAAAACCGGCACATGCGGTTAGACCGGGACATCCTTTCCAATATCATTTCCCTGGGCGGAACCATGCTGGGTACCAGTCGCGACAAGCCTCACAAAATGATAATTGGCGGCCAGAAAATGGATATGCGGGACGTGATCGTAGAAAATTATGAAAAGCATCATCTGGAAGCCCTGGTCTGCATCGGCGGCGGCGGCACACATAAAAATGCCCTGAAATTAATTGAAAAAGGCCTCAATATCGTGACATTGCCGAAAACCATTGATAATGATATTGCCAGAACAGACACAACAATTGGGTTTGATACTGCGCTGGGGATCGCAACCTCGGCGCTTGACCGGCTGCATACCACCGCTCATAGTCATCATCGTATCATTGTGGTGGAAACCATGGGCCATAATGTCGGTTGGCTGGCCCTGGGCGCCGGAATTTCCGGTGGCGCGGATGTGATACTGATTCCGGAAATACCCTATAATATTGAATATATTGCCGAATCCATTCTTTCCCGTTATCGAAATGGTAAACGTTTTAGTATTGTTGCTGTGGCAGAGGGAGCTATGTCAATTGATGAAGCAAAGGCTTTGGAACAACTGCAAAGTAAAAAAAATGAAGCCGGGGACAAAGAAGAGCGAAAAGAGATTAAATCTAAAATCAGGGAATTTCATAATACACGGCAGGACCATACGATTAACTTTGCCCATAAGCTGGAGGAATTGACAAATCTGGAATCACGGGTCACAATTCTCGGCCATTTACAGCGTGGCGGTACACCTTCCGCAGCCGATCGATTACTGGCATCCCGCCTCGGGACTGCGGTGGCCAGTGAAATTCTCAATAAAAATTATGGCAATATGATCTCTGTGAAATCCGATCGCCTGATTCCCGTGCCTGTTGAAGATGTGGCGGGCATCAAGAAATATGTACCAACCGACCACCAATGGGTGGACACCGCCCGGAAATTGGGAACTTGTCTCGGTGACGAGAAGTTGACTTTTTAGGGAATTGGTGACCATTCGAAATCTCAATTTCAGGCAAGTATTTATTAGAATGTAAACAAGGGGTTGCAACCCCTTGCCACCTCCCGAAGGGTTAGGATAGGCTTATTACAAAGGGGAATACGGAATGCCACTTAAAAAAAATAATGAAAAATAAAAAAAGAGGCCACGCTGAGTTACAGGCGACCTCTTGGGAGGGAGAGAGAGATTTTTAATAATTTAAAAAATTCTTGATTTCATCAGCAACAACTCTTCCACTGTAAATCGCATTGACTACCAATGACGGGCCACTCACCACATCTCCGGCTGAAAAAATTGCTTTTTCCTGCTTTGCTGTCAATTCCTTACCGGTAGAAGCTTCGCTCACATTTAAAAAATTATTAAGAATCTCGCACTTTTCATTGCTGGTAAAACCGATCGACAGCAGAACCAGGTCCGCGTCGATGGTTTTCTGTTGCAACTCCGTAAATTGGTGATTTTCTAAGTTCCAGTCAAGAGCTGATGTAATTATTTTTGTAATTTTATTGTTTTTACCCTGAAATTCCTTGGTCAAAAGGCTCCAGAGACGCTTGCATCCCTCTTCATGGGAGGTGGAAGTGCGAAGAATATTGCGATATTCCGGCCAGGGGTTGGTATCTGATCGTTCTTTTGGTGGTTCCGGCAACAATTCGATCTGCGTGACCGATTTCGCGCCTTGCCGAATGGCTGTTCCCACACAGTCCGCGCCGGTATCACCACCACCGATGACGACAACTTTTTTACCTTTAGCGGAAATACGCTCTTCCTTGGGAATCCTTTCACCGGCATTGATTTTATTTTGCTGAGTCAGATAGTCCAAAGCCTGGTAAATGCCTTTCAGGTCACGGCCGGGCACATCCAGGTCCCGTGGCGTTCTGGCGCCCGCGGCGATCAGCACGGCGTCATAGCTTTTCATCAAATAATTGAAGGAAATATCCACCCCGATTTCCACTTCGGTTTCAAATTTAACGCCTTCGGCTTCAATCTGATCAACACGACGATCAATTTTCCGCTTATCCAGTTTGTAGTCGGGGATCCCGTAGCGCAGCAAACCGCCGATGCGATTGTCTTTTTCAAAAACCACCACATTATTGCCATCGCGGGCCAGTTGTTGGGCAGCTGCCAGTCCGGCGGGGCCGGAGCCGATAATGGCGATTTTTTTGCCGGTTTTTTGCTCGCTGATAATGGGTTTTATATAACCCTTTTCCCAGCCATGTTCCACCAGTTGATTTTCAATCTGGCGAAAGGATACCGCGTCACCGTCAATAGACAAGGTACAGGCTTCCTCGCAAGGGGCCGGGCAGACTTTGCCGGTAAATTCCGGGAAATTATTGGTGGAATGGAGAATGTCCAGCGCTTCTTTCCAGAGTCCCCGGAAGACCTTGTCATTAATATCAGGAATCCGGTTCGCCAGTGGACATCCAAAATCATGGCAAAAGGGAACGCCGCAATTCATACAACGAGTGGCCTGAATATTGATTTCCTCAGGACTGAGGGGTTTTTCAAAATCCAGGAAATTTTTGATCCGCTGTTCAGGGCTCAGTTTTTCAGGATTCTTGCGGTCATAGGTTAAAAATCCGGTCCGTTTATCTAATTTATCCATCATACACCTCCTCAGTTACAGACAGGGTTTCCTTATCACTGTCCTCTTTCAGACTGATCCGTTCCAATGCTTTTTTGTAATCGATCGGCATGACTTTTACAAACAAGGGAAAATGGACTTCCCAGTCATCCAGGATCATTTTGGCTTTGTTACTGCCGGTTTCAGCGTAATGTTTTTCGATCAGGGATTTCAATTCGGCACGGTCATTTTCATGCCAGACTGTTTCCAGGTCCACCATATCGAGATTACAGCGATTGTCAAATAATTCGGAATCATCATAGACATAGGCGACACCGCCACTCATGCCGGCTGCGAAGTTTTTCCCCGTATCACCGAGGACAACCACCTTTCCGCCGGTCATGTACTCGCAGCAATGATCGCCAACACCTTCGACAACAGCGGTAGCGCCACTGTTGCGTACGCAAAAGCGTTCTCCGGCGCGGCCGCGAATGAATATTTCACCGCCGGTGGCGCCGAACAGCACGACATTCCCGCAGATGACATTTTTTTCGGCTTTGAATTTGGAGTCCGGTGACGGTACTACAACGATTTTTCCGCCGGACATACCTTTGCCGAGGTAATCATTGACATCACCCTCTATTTTGAAATTGATGCCGGGAATCAGAAAAGCGCCAAAACTCTGTCCCGCCGATCCGGTGAAATTAACAGATAACTGGTCCTCAGTCAATCCTTGTCCGCCCAGTTCTTTGGTCAGTTTTCCGCTGATTTCCGCGCCAATGGTTCGGTTCGTATTGCGGATTTTCAAATCCAGATTGACCGGTTTTCCGGTTTTTATGATTTCATCAGCAGCCTGGAGTAATATCTGGTCCAGATCTGAATATTGGATTCTAGTCAGGTCCGCATCGCCTTTGAGCGGATTGGTTTTTTGTAAATGATCGCTGTTCAGGATGCCGGTGAGGTCAATTTTATGGGCTTTCCATAATTTTACTGCGTGATTGAAGTCCAGCAGGTCAACGCGGCCAACCATTTCATCAATTGTTTGGAAGCCCAATTGCGCCATGATTTCCCGCAATTCCTGAGCAATAAAGCGTAGAAAATTAACAATGTATTCCGGTTTGCCGGTGAAGCGTTTCCGCAGGTCTTTGTCCTGGGTTGCCACGCCCACCGGGCAGGTATTCTTGTGGCATTTCCGCATCATGACACAACCGACACAGATCAGGATGGAGGTCCCGAATCCGAATTCTTCCGCGCCTAATAATATCGCGATGGCCAGGTCTTTGCCGGTTTTCAATTGACCATCCACCTGCAACCGAACATTTTTCCGCAATCCATTGAGAATCAGAGATTGCTGAGTTTCTGCCAATCCCAGTTCCCAGGGAAGTCCGGCATGTTTGATGGCGGTTAATGGCGAGGCGCCGGTGCCGCCTTTTTGCCCGGATATCAGGATCATGTCGGCTTTGGCTTTGGCTACGCCGGAAGCGATGGTGCCGACGCCTGCTTCGGACACCAATTTTACGGAAACCCGGGAGTTGTCGCTCACTTTTTTCAGGTCGTAGATCAGTTGCGCCAGGTCTTCAATGGAATAAATATCGTGATGAGGCGGTGGCGAGATCAGCGTGACGCCGGGTGTTGTGTGGCGAATTTTCGCAATTTCGCTACTGACTTTGTGACCCGGTAACTGGCCGCCTTCGCCGGGTTTCGCGCCCTGGGCCATTTTGATCTGGATTTCATCGGCATTGACCAAATACTCAGTGGTCACACCAAATCGTCCCGATGCGATCTGTCGAATGCGGGAGCGCTTGGTGTCGCCGTTTTTATAAATTTTGTTTCTGACGGGGTCTTCACCACCTTCGCCGGAATTGGACTTGCCGCCCAGCCGGTTCATGGCAATGGCAATAGTTTCGTGGGCCTCTTTGCTGATGGAGCCCATGGACATAGCAGCGGAGACAAATCGTTTGACAATATTATCCACCGGTTCCACTTCATCGATGTTAATGGGATTGAATTTTTTGAATTTCAATAAGCCGCGCAATAATCCGCCGTCTTCATATTTTTGGTTCATTTCAGCAGTGAATTCTTTGTAGGTGTCGTATTCGCCATTGCGCACGGCTTTCTGGAATTTATGAATCGCCGCAGCGTCCCAGAAATGTTTTTCGCCATCTTTACGAACACGATATTGCCCGCCGGATTCCAGCACTTTGGTGGAAATATTGCCGAGAAAGGCTTTGTCAAAGCGGTTCTTCACTTCATTGGTAATTTCTTTCAGCCCCAGCCCGCCGATACGGGATACAGTGCCGGTGAAATATTTATTGATCACCGATTTATTGATACCCACCGCCTCAAATATCTGGTTTCCCCAGAAACTGTGAAGCGTGGAAATTCCCATGCGGCTGAAAGTTTTCAACAGTCCTTTTTTCACAGCTGTAATGTAGCGGTCCATCGCGACTTCTGATGATTTGACCGGGTGGAGCATATTTTTGTGGTAGAGATCGTCGATAGAGTAATAGGCCAGGTATGGACAAATCGCGTCAGTGCCGTAAGCCAGTAGCAGTGCGTATTGCATCACTTCGCGAATTTCCCCGGACTCAATGATGATTGCAGCGGATGTTCGCAGTCCTTTTTTCAGTAAATGGTGATGCAGACCGGCCGCAGCCATTAGAGATGGAATTGGCGCCTGGTCTTTGTTGATATTTTTGTCAGTCAGGATCAGCATGGAGACATCTTCTGCGATATACTCTTCGGCTAACCGGAAAATATTTTCCATGGCTGCCTCAAGATTTGCTCCGGTATCATCAGGAGTGAAGAGAATATCGATTTCGCGACTCATCAGATCGGGATTTTTGGAGTCCCGTAATTTTTTGATATCAGTAATGCTGAGAATGGGGTGATGTAGTTTCAGGCTGCTGTAATACTGGGATGTCTCTTCCAACAGATTGTTTTCCTTCTCCAGAAAACTTTCCAGCGACATCACCAGTTCCTCACGTAACGGATCAATGGGCGGATTCGTCACCTGGGCGAACATCTGCTTAAAATAATTGAACAGCAGGTTGTCCTTTTGCGATAAAACCGTCAGGGCTGTATCATTTCCCATTGAGCCAATGGCTTCCTGGCCTTTTCGCGCCATAGGACGCAGAATTTTATGGCAGACTTCATCGGTGTACCCAAAAGCGATTTGTTTTTCCAGCAATTCTTCATCGCCAAGAGAGTGCGTTTCATCAGGCGCAAAAAGGCCACGCAATTCCATGCGCCGGTTTTTCACCCAGCGGCGGTAGGGTTTTTGCCGGGAAATTTTGGATTTGATTTCCTTGTCCGGAACCACCCGTTTTTCCTGAAAATCCACCAGCAGCATTTTACCGGGCTGAAGCCGGCCTTTCTGCTTGATCCTGGATTCATCGATGTTCAGTACACCGGTTTCGGAACTCAGCACAATTTTGTCATCATTGGTGATCAGAAATCGTGACGGGCGTAAGCCATTACGGTCCAGCGTGGCGCCGAGATAGCGTTCATCACAAAATACCAGCGAGGCCGGGCCGTCCCAGGGTTCCATGATGGAAGAATGAAATTCGTAAAAAGCGCGTTTGTCTTCACTCATTTGAATGGTTTGCGACACGGCTTCCGGTACCATCATCATCATGGCATGGGGCAGGGAGCGGCCACCATTGACCAGCAATTCCAGGACATTATCAAAAATGGCCGAATCACTGCCGGATACATCGATAACCGGTTTGATGGCTTCGATTTTTTCGCCGAAAAGTGGCGACTGCATAATCGCTTCCCGTGATTTCATGCGGTTGATATTGCCGCGCACCGTGTTGATTTCGCCATTGTGTGCAATATACCGAAAGGGTTGGGCCAGGTTCCAGGATGGCAATGTGTTGGTGCTGAAGCGCTGGTGAACAATGCAAAAGGAGACTTTAAACTCTTTATTTTTCAGGTCGGTGTAATAGTCTGATAATTGTTCTGATGTCAGTAATCCTTTATAAATGATAGAATAGTGTGAGAGGCTGGGAATGTAGAATTGTGAGCAGTCTTCGGAGACCATGTTTTTAACAATTTTTTCGATACGGCGCCGAATAATGTAAAGTTTCCGTTGAAAATTCCGTCCTTCCAGGCCATTGGAACCGATGAATATTTGTTGAATTTCCGGCTCAGTATTGCGGGCCAATTGTCCCAAAGAAGAATTATCGGTTTCCACAGCTTTCCAGCCCAGAAGTTGTCCATTCTCCTCTTCGATAACTTTGTTGAATTCGGTAATAATTTTTTTGCTGAGTCGCTCAACAGGTGGCAAAAATACCAGTCCCGTGCCGTATTTGCCATATTCCGGCAGTTTCAGGTCCTGATATTTATTGCGATAAAAGGAGTCGGGAATTTGGAACAGCAATCCCGCGCCGTCGCCGGTTTTGGCGTCGCCTCCCACCGCGCCACGGTGTTCCAGGTTATGTAAAATTGTAATTCCGTCCTCAACAATTGAATGCTCTCTCGTCCCGTTGATATTGGCGATAAAACCAATTCCGCAGGCATCATGTTCAAATTTGGGGTCATAAAGCCCCTGGCATACCGCCTGCCCGGCAGCATTTTGTTTAAAATAGTTCATTGTTCTTTCCTGTGTGTGTTTTGTGCTTTTTTTACAATGGAATAAATTGTTTTTCCAATGGTCTATTCCATAGCAAAATTTCCTTTGTAATAAGATAAAAATCCCGGAGAGCCCCGATGCTATCGGGACTTCCGGGCCCTCGCATCATTGTTTTATAGATTGAATAGCATTTCGCTGTACTTGGGTAGCGGCCAGAGGTCGTCAGGCATCATTTCTTCCAATGTGTCGATTCTTTCTCTTGCGTTGGTCATAATATCCAATAACTGATCCGGGAAGAATTTCGCTTTTGATGATATGTTTTCAATTGCTTCGGCTTCCCTGAGTTTACTTTCCAATTCAGTTATGGATTCCTTAATGTATTTCATGTGCTCCAGAATGATTACCAATTCCTTTTCATAATGGTTATAGGAATCCGGTTCAACAACATCAGAAAGGGATCTCAAATCCTTGATCAGTTTAATCAATTCACCCTGGTATTTCTGGATTGCCGGTAAAATTTTAGTATTTGTAATATTAATAAATGTTGTGATCTCAATTTCCAGGGCGCTGATGTATTTTTCCACCATGGCAGTGTGGAATAACGCCAGTTCACATTCGGTATAAATGCCTTTGCGTAAAAACATTTTTTTGTTCTTTTGTGAAATAATGGCGTCCAGCGCGTAGCCGGTATTGGACAGGACTGTTAATCCACGATTAACCGCTTCGGTTTTCCATTCATCGGAATAATTGTTCCCTTCAAACCGAACCACTTCGGTCATTTTGATATATTTTTGTAAAACGACCTGGGTTGCTTCCGTCAGGCTCTTGCCGCTGTCAATTGCTGAAGAAATTTCTCCGTGAATTTTGTCCAGTGAATCAGCGACAGTCGCGTTCAGAACAACATTTGGAAAGGAAACCGATTGTTCCGAGCCCACTGCGCGAAATTCAAATTTTGAGCCGGTAAAAGCAAAGGGGGAGGTTCGGTTTCTGTCGGTATTGTGTTTAATGATCGGCGGTAATTTATCGATACCCAGGCTGAGGAATTTATTGCCATCGGATTCAAAATTTTTACCTTTTTTAATGGCATCCAGTACTTTATTCAAGGTTTCACCGAGAAAAACCGACATGATTGCCGGCGGTGCTTCGTGTCCGCCCAGACGGTGATCATTGCCGGCGCTGGCCGCGGTCGCTCTTAATAAACCGCCATGTTCATATACGGCATTCAGAACCGCGACAAGGAAGACAACAAACTGCATGTTTTCATGGGGTGTTTCACCGGGGTCCAGCAGATTGTTACCATCGGAATCCATTAATGACCAATTGTTGTGCTTTCCGCTTCCGTTAATTCCGGCAAAGGGTTTTTCATGCAGCAGATAGGCCATTCCATGACGGGCTGCAACTTTCCGCATGACATCCATGGTGATCTGATTCCGGTCAGCCCCCACATTGGTTTCATCGAAAATTGGCGCTACTTCAAACTGGTTGGGAGCCACTTCGTTATGACGGGTTTTGGAGGGAATGCCGAGCTTATCCAGTTCCGCTTCCGCGTCATCCATATAGGCCAGCACCCGTTCCTTGATTGATCCGAAATAATGATCATCCAACTGCTGCGCCTTGGTGGGCATAGCACCGGTGAGGGTTCGGCCGGTGATCTGCAGGTCCAGCCGTGCGTCATAATAAGATTTATCGATGAGAAAATATTCCTGCTCAGCCCCGATTGTCGACACAACACTGCTGGCAGTTGTATTTCCGAAAAGTTTCAAAATTTTGAGTGCTGATTCATTAATGGCATCCATAGACCTCAATAATGGTGTTTTCTTATCCAGGGCTTCACCATTATAGCTGATAAATACAGAAGGTATGCACAGCACGCCGCCTTTTTTGCTGGTCATAATAAAAGCCGGTGAGGTGGGGTCCCAGGCAGTATACCCCCGGGCCTCGAATGTGGTGCGACTACCTCCGCTGGGGAAAGAAGAGGCGTCAGGCTCTCCCTGGATCAACTGGCTGGCGCGAAAGCGTTCAATGACATAACCATCATTTTCAATTTCCAGAAAGGCGTCATGCTTTTCAGCTGTTAAACCGGTTAAAGGCTGGAACCAGTGACAAAAATGAGTGGCGCCCTTTTCGATAGCCCACTCTTTCATGGCGTGGGCAACGGTAGTGGCCAGTTCATTATCCATTTTTTCGCCTTCAGTAATGACCGCATGCATTTTTTTGTAAGTATCGCGGGGTAATCTCTCGCGCATAACTGCGTCGTTAAAACAATTTTCACCAAAGCGACCCAGGCGGGTATCTTTACATACTACGGATTCAATTCCGGCGGCATTTTTTCGTTCTAATACTTCTGACATATTTTCCTCTTTAATTATAGTGTTTTCAAAGTTACAAAATTAATAACTTTTGATACTTAACAAAGGATGTACCATTAAGAATAAACAATTGTATTTTAATTGTTTATTGATATAAATATTCATATTTTTGAGCTCTGCTATTATTTTTAGAGTGGTTTTTGTAACATTTTTGTAGTAAAATATTTATCAAAATACAAAAATGTTATACAAATTATTTTCCCACTGTCAAACTTTTAATTCATGGAAAATCAAACAGGAAAATTAACACAAAAATGTAGCATATAATATTTTTATCTCCAAAAATGTAGTATTTAAATAGTTTTACCTACTGACGTCTGGCCTGTATAAAAATATTCTTTCTTTTTAGTAAAACTTTTCCTATTATTTACAAAAATTGAATGCTCTGAAATATTTAATACAATATTGTAGGTGAATCATGGAAGCCAATACAAAACAAGTCAATATTTTTGAAAAACTGGACATCCTGATTGAGATCAATGAAACAATTTCCAGAAACCTGAATCTCAAGGAATCCCTTAATGCAACACTGAAAATATTGCAGCAATTATATAAAATCAATTCCGGCGCCATTTTCCTGGTGGATGATGAAAGCGATACCATCCGGCCGGTGGCCCACGTGGGGTTTAAACAGGATTTTTTGCGGGGAAAATTCCGTGTGGGAGAGGGATTGACCGGACGAATTGTGGAATCCGGCAACCCCATAACAGTCCCTATGGTCAGCCAGGAACCCTTGTTTATGAATATGTACAACTCCTGGAATCCCAAAACCGATTCGGAACTTAGTTATATCGGCGTACCGATTTCCCTGGATTACAAAACCCTGGGCGCCCTGGTGATCACCTTCCCTTTTGAACAGGGCAAGGATTATGACGTTACAGTAAAATTTCTCTCCCTGGTGGCATCGGCACTGCTTCAGCCGATTCGTGTACAAAAAATAATTGAGCAGGAGCGTAAAACCCTGATCGATGAGAATGTGACCCTGAAGCACAAACTCCAGGATGAATTCAGTATCAGCAATATTATCGGCAATTCCCACGAAATGCGGGAGATTATCGAACAGACCGGACGGATTGCCCATTCCGATACCACAGTGATCATTCGCGGCGAATCAGGAACCGGAAAAGAATTAGTAGCCGAAGCGATCCATTATAATTCCAGTCGTAAGGATCAGCCTTTCATTCGCGTGAACTGTGCGGCGATTCCCGAAAACCTGATCGAATCGGAATTTTTTGGTTATGAAAAGGGTGCTTTTACCGGGGCTGATAAAACAAAAAAGGGACGCTTTGAACTGGCCGATAAAGGGACAATTTTTCTGGATGAAGTCGGCGACCTGTCCAAAATGACCCAGACCAAACTGCTGC
>CAYYMT010000079.1:0-17395 GCA_964472715.1 uncultured bacterium
ATATACGATATAAAAATAAACAAAGGGCTTCAGCCCCTTGCGCAATACTCAACCTCAACCTAAATTGATTCCCGCTCCCAGGTCGTTCCTTCCGGCCCGTCTTTCAATAGGATACCTTTGTCTTTGAAATAATCACGGATTCGATCTGCTTCAGCCCAGTTTTTATTCTTCTTTGCCTCAAGACGCTTATCTATTAATGCGTACTCTTCATCTGTTAAGTCGTCTTCCTGAATTTCATCGTAATGGCCAATATTTAAAACCTCATCAAATTCATTTATCAGGGATTTAATATTATCTGAATCTTTGGCGCAAAAGGCTTTGCCCTCCTGTTCAGCATTGATTGTTTTAATCATGTTAAAAATAGCGCCAATTGCACCGGAAATATTTAAATCATCACTGAGACAGGCCGCAAATTCCGATTGAGTGCTTTTCAGTAATTCTGTATATTTTGGAGGATTATCCGTAGTAATTTCCAGTGATTTGTAAAAATTGCGGAGTTTCGTAATATTTTTTTCAGCTGTATCCAGTTTATCAAAGGTAAAATTCAATGTCTGCCGGTAATGGGTATTGAGTAAAATCAGACGGATGGCTTCCGGACTGTAACCCTTATCCAAAATATCCTGCAAACTGTAAAAATTACCCAGAGATTTGCTCATTTTCTGGCCATTAACAATTAGATGTTTACAGTGTAGCCAATAATTAACAAATTGTTCGCCGGTGGCACATTCACTTTGTGCAATTTCATTTTCGTGATGCGGAAAAACATTGTCCACGCCGCCACAGTGAATATCAAAGTGATTACCTAGATATTTTGTACTCATGGCGGAACATTCGATATGCCATCCCGGACGCCCCTTGCCTAATTCCGTTTTCCAGTAAACATCACCGTCTTCTTCCTTATATCCTTTCCATAGCGCAAAATCCCTTAATTCTTCCTTTTCGTACTCGTCGTTTTCAACGCGCTTGCCTTTCTGCATCTCATCAATATTGAGATTCGCCAGTTTCCCGTAATCCTTGAATTTAGATATTTGAAAATAAACCGAACCATCATCTGTTTTGTAAGCATATCCTTTATCCAATAGGGTCTTTATCAAATCCACCATTTCCGGAATTGTTTCAGTGGCAGCGGGGGTGAATTCCGCTTTGGAAATGCCAAGAGTTTCAAGGTCCTTGAAAAAAGCATCTTTATAGGTTTTTGTATATTCATCAATACTTACATTTTGCTGATAAACGGCTTTGATTATTTTGTCATCCACATCTGTCAGGTTCATAACATGCTTCACTTTATAACCTTTGTAAAGCAGAAATCGCTTCAATAAATCTTCAAACATATAGGCGCGAAAATTACCAATGTGAGCGAAATTATAAACCGTAGGGCCGCAGGTATAAAGTTTGACCTCACCGGGATCGATTGGTTTAAACTCTTCCAGTCTCCGGGTTAATGTATTATAAAAATGAATACTCATGTCTGGACTCCTTTGGAAGTTTTGTCTAATTTTTTGACATTTTCAGGGGATATCGGTGTTGAAAAAGCATAATTAATTGCATCAATATTCAGGAATAATTTATTTTTGCCCTGAATTGTTAAAATTTTACCGATTTTTCCCTCTAACGGACCGGACAACACTCGTACCAACTCACCTTGTTGAAAGTATTTATCCGGAGTAAGATTGACCCTCTCTTCGAGCGCTGTTTTTAAAGCTAATATTTGGTATTCCGGTATTTTGGTATACTTTCCACCAATTTTTACAATATAACAAACACCATAAGTTCGCAGAACATAAAGCAGGTTTTTAGGTTCTATTTTCACGAAAAGATAACTTTTAATAAGAGGAGTTGTAACTTCTTTTGTTCGGTCGGTCCACTGATTTTTCTGATGAATTAAGGGTAAAAAGGTTTCTATATCCTGCTGTCGCAGCCGTTCGGCAACGGTTTTTTCGTGTCTTGCTTTGGTATAGGTGGCAAACCAGTATTGTTTATTTTCCATTTTTTAATCCGGTTTCTATTATCTCCTCCAGTAATTGTGAAAATTCAATACCTGCCGCAGCTGCAGCCTTGGGTACCAAACTGTGGCTGGTCATGCCGGGTAGCGCGTTTATTTCCAGGAAATAGGGTTTATTGTCCGGACTGAGCCGCAGGTCCATTCGACCATAACCGGAACATTTCAGCGCCCTAAATCCGATGACAGAAAGATCCTGAATCTCTTTTGTCAATTCCGGTGATATTTCTGCCGGCACTTTATAATTACACAGACCATCGGTATACTTGCATGCATAGTCATAAATTTCATGTTTGGGAATGATCTCAACGATGGGCAGCGCCCGGTCTGAAAGAATTGCCACTGTAAGTTCTCGCCCGGGAATAAATTCTTCCACGAGTATTTCTTTACAAAATTCCATTGAAAATTTGATCGCTTTTATAAGGTCCTTTTTCTCTTTTACAACTGATAGTCCAACGGTTGACCCTTCATTGGCCGGTTTCACAATTACAGGAAAATCAAGATTTTGTGTAATTTCATAAATCATTTCATCAATTGTTTCTTCTTTTCCCCGATTAAAATGCTCCCACTTTGGAGTGGGAATACCATATCGTTCGAAGATTAATTTGGAGATAATCTTGTCCATGGCAATGGCACATCCGGTGGAATCGGAGCCATTAAATTTCAGGCCGTTCATCATTAACAGTGACTGTACTTCACCATTTTCACCTTCACCGCCATGCAGCGCATTAAAAATAAAATCACTTTTACGAATAATATTTTCTTGCAAAAGGGACAGTAAATTTAGGTTTCCATTTCGAATATCCTGTTCGGCCGCTTCCGTTTCCGAATCCAACTGGGTGATTGGTAATACTGTATCCAATTCGATTACATCATGTCCATTTTTACGTAATGTATGAGCAATAATTTCTCCGGAAATCAGCGATATTTCACGCTCTGAGCTTATTCCGCCTTTCAAAACGACTAATTTCATATTATACTACTCCAGACTAGTAATTTGTTGTGCTGCGTCTAAAAGATCCTCAGCGATTATATCAGGTTTATAGGGCCAGATTCGAGTGTCTTTCCTATTGATCCCTCTGATACCTGTCAATACCAGGGCTGTCTTACAGCCGGCCTTTTTACCGGTGATCATATCTTTTTCAGAATCACCAATGAACCAGGATTCTGTTAAATTGACAGCATATTTTTCAGCTGCTTTTATCACATTGGTAATTTTAGGCTTTCGACACTCACATTCATCAGAAGGTAAATGAGGACAATAAAAAATATCTGATATTGATATGTTATCTTTTTTTAATTCTGCCGTCAGGAACCGGTGTATTTCATTTAATTTTTCAACAGAAAGGTAACCGCGTCCGATTCCAGACTGATTGGTGACAATAAAAAATTTAAATCCGGCATCTTGCAAAATTTTTAGTGCCTGCGGAATTTTTGGCAGAATATGGAATTCCTGTAAATTCTTTATGTAATCTTGGCTGTCCTGATTAATCGTCCCGTCACGGTCGAGAAAAATTGCTTTCATTCCGATTCACTCTTATTATTAATACCAGGGCTAAATCTAATGGAACTGGCAATAAATATAAATGATAAAAATAGTTTTTCACTTGATTTAAAAACAAACATAAAGATTTAAAATTTTCAGTCGATAATGATAGTATAAAACAAAGGAGCAAAAATGCATCTGGCAAGTTTTTTATTGGGAGTATTAATTGGCTATCTGATCTTATCAGTAATCGCGGCTGGAAAAGAGCAAGATTTGAAGATTGCAATTTTGCAGATGGTGCATAAAAATGATAATTCACTATGTAAAAGACTTTTAGACGGACAATAAATTCTCTTTCAGTTTTGTCTCATAAAAAGGAGTGACATGATGTTGCTCCTTTTTGGTTTATTAAAAGCCGAAGCGGGTAAGGGGGCATTCGATACGGGCTTCCGGGGCGGTTTCATAATCTTCATCCTTTTGAGGGTTTAAAAATTGCTTCTTCTCATTAAATTAAGTAATTTTAAATGATTTAATCATAGGAGCGAAAATGACAGAGAATCAAAAAGATAAAAACATTAACCGGCGGAATTTTTTAAAAAAAATGGCGAAAAATTCTGTATTTATTCCTCCCACAATTACCACCTTTTCTCTGTTACAAAATGACTCTCCCTGGTGGTGGTGGACCGGACATCACGGGCACCATACAAATCCTCATCATCATACTCCACCGCCCCCCCCGGGTCCTCCCGGCCTGGAATAATTTCTCAATTCTATTATTTTAGAATTTTTTTTATCTTTTTTTCAAACTCGGTTTTTATTAATCCTTTTAACCGGTGGTCTTGATTGGATAACTTTGCCTTCAGGGCAGCAAGTTCTTCACCACTGAAGGTTACGGCATTCACAATATGTTTTTCAAAGGCCTCATAAGCCATGGGCGCCACCGCTTTTGTCATCTCTGCAATCACTTTTCCGTATTCCTGAATTTCCCATTGTGCATGATAATCCAGACGTAATTTTAAAAAATGAAAGAGATTATGCAGATCAATCTGCCAGTACCATTGGGTATAGAGGGATAGAGGAAGATTGATGCGCGCCAGTTCCCTGGCAATATTATCATCCAGCAGATGTTCGTAATCTTTATAGGTTTTTTCATTCGCTTGCAGGAGAAGATCAAGCACTTTTTGCTGTAATTCCGCTGGAATTTCCTCCTGGGAGCGACCCTGCCGGTTGTCTTCATTTTGAAAACGGATTTGATCTTTGGGCGGCAGGTAAAATTCTTTTTCCATGACTGAATAGCGGCCGGAGATTTCATTGATGCGCGCTGTTCTGTGTCGCACCCATTGACGGGCCACGAAGATCGGCATTTTACAATGAAAGGTTAAAATCACCTGTTCGAAAGGGGACGTGTGTTGATGTTTCAGAAGATAATTGATCAATCCACGGTCCTGACGAACGGTTTTTGTTCCCTTGCCATAAGATACACGGGCTGATTGGACAATTCGCTGATCGCCGCCCATGTAATCGACAAGCCGTACAAATCCCTTATCCAGGACTTTAAATTCTTTGTCTAATAGTTGTTCTGCAGCTTCTGAAACTTCATGCGCCATGAATATTCTCCCTTTTAAAATTTATCCCGGAACAGCGCAAGAATGGCTGAATGGGGAATAATGATGTAAGGTTTATTCTCTATTTCCACTTCGATGCCGGCTTTTTTGATAAATAGTGCGAAATCCCCTTCTTTTGCCTGCAGGGGAATGTATTCCGGTTCCGGCATATCTTCCGATTCCCAGGGTTCACCGTATTCATCATCTTCAGGTAATGCCTGAACATAGCCGGGGCCGGTCTGGACAACAAAGCCGGACTGTACTTTTTCTTTTTGTTTGATTCCCGGTGGAAGGTAAAGTCCGCCTGCCGACTTGTCCTGGGCCTTGCTGGGATCGATCAGGACTTTATCGCCAATTAATATAATTTCTTTATCTTTAAACATCTATTTTTTCTCTGCTTCGCTTTATGATTGTCATTAATGGTTAATCCCAAAATTTTGCTAAAAAACTTTACATTATCAAGGTAAATCTGAGGAAGGTGGAATAATATTAGCCATCCAAAAGAATGGCTGTGAGTCATCCCCATAGGTCGCAAATTTACTGCTTTAAATATCAGGTGAGAAAAAAAGGCAAAGAACATCTGTCCCTTGCCTTTTTCTAAAAAAAATTATAAAACAAATTTATTCAGTATCGCGAACTGCATCCCAGTAGAGATAACCGCAAAGAGCGAGAAACATGATAAATCCGAGAATTTCCGCCGGTGCGGATTCTGCCCAATGTTCCGTTCCAATAGCCGTCATAATCGACCAGTCCTGATTGATGAACTGTTTGCCAATAAAAACGATAAAGGCCGATAATACACCCATGATAGCGCCACCGGCAATAAAACCCGATGCAATCAGGGTTCCTTTGTCTTTGCGTTTTTTGACCACTACCACATCATCGCTGCTTTTGGAAACAAAGTGGGCAATGATACCACCGGCCAGGATCGGTGTATTCAGATAGATGGGTAAATACATTCCCAGCGCAAAGGCCAGTGGTGGAATGCCGATGAGTTCCAGGATAATGGCCAGGAAAACACCAGCCATATAAAGCAGCCAGGGTGCCGGGCTTCCGGTCATCAAAGGCTCCAAAACAGCGGCCATTGCCGACGCCTGTGGCGCTTCCAGACCACCGGGACCAAACCCATAGGTTTTATAAAGGACAAGAATCACAAATCCCACTGAGGCGGCGGAAAACAGGGTTCCTAAAAATTTATATTTTTCCTGCTTTGCCGGGGTTGTACCCAACCAGTAACCGATTTTCAGGTCAGTGATAAAGCCGCCGGCCATGGATAAGGCCGTGCAAACAGTACCGCCGATCAGGAGTGCTGCCAGCATTCCTTTTTCACCGGAAAGTCCGGCTTTTACCAAAATAACCGATGATAGTATCAGCGTCATCAATGTCATTCCTGAAACCGGATTGGTGCCCACAATCGCGATCGCGCGGGCGGCGACGGTGGTAAACAAAAAGGCGATGATCATCACGATCAGCAGGCCAACAACGGCATGCCAGATATTTAATTCGACAACACCAAAGAGCAGGAAAACAAACAAGCCGATAAAAGTTAACAGCAGGAGCAATGAAATCCATTTCATGGTGATGTCTTTTTGAGTTCGTTTTTGGTTTTCTTCAGAAGCGCCGGCAACGCCGCCACTAAGTTCCTTAGCGGCTAATTTGAACGCTCCAGCAATTATTTTTGAGGATTTCAAAATGCCAATGATTCCGGCCGCCGCTATACCACCGATGCCAATATGGCGAACATAATCGGAGAATATCTGTTGTGGCGCCATATCTTTGATGGCCACTGCGGATTGCATGATCGGGCCGGGAATATGTTGCCCGATAAAATATATTGACGGAATCAAAACCCACCAGGCCAGAAAAGAGCCGGCGGCAATGATCATGGCATATTTGAGGCCGACAATGTACCCCAGGCCCATTACGGCGGCACCAATATTAATTTTGAAGACAAGTTTTAATTTATCCGCCAGCGCCTGGCCCCATCCAAAAACCTGGGTGGAAACCACTTCTTTCCAAAGGCCGAAACCGGAAACACAGAAGTCATAGATTCCGCCGATGGTTGCGGCGGTGACCAGTACTTTTGCCTGACTGCCGCCCGATTCGCCGGCTACCAGCACTTCCGTAGTGGCCGTGGCTTCGGGAAAGGGAAATTCCCCGTGCATATCCTTGACAAAATATTTACGGAAAGGTATCAGAAACAATATTCCCAGAAAACCACCGATCAGAGAGGCCAGGAATATCTGGAGAAAAGATGCTTCCAGTCCAAGGATGTATAAGCCGGGAATGGTGAAAATCGCGCCGGCTACAATAACACCGGAAGAGGCTCCGATGGATTGAATAATTACATTTTCCTGCAAAGCGTTTTTGCGCTTCAGCATCACCGATGTCCCTACCGCCAGAATGGCAATCGGAATCGCTGCTTCGAACACCTGCCCGATTTTCAGGCCTAAATAGGCCGCCGCCATGGAAAATAGTACGGAATAGAAAATTCCCCAGGACAAGGAGTATGGGGTTATTTCCGGTACAATTTTTTCCGCGGGGATAACAGGTTTGTAAACTTCTCCCTTTTCAAGTTTACGATACGCATTTTCCGGTAATTTGACGCCGGATTTTGAATCTGTCATAAAACCCCTCCATTTTTAATTATTAACAAATTTGTTGTTGGCAAAAGTATCAGCGTGTTTTTTCGAGAACGCATTTTTTTATGCGATCGGATATTTTTTCAAATAATAAGTTTACCTCTTCATCTTGTAATGATTCCAGCCAGACGCGAACTTTGCATCCGTAGCGTTGTGCCCATTCAAAATATGCTTTTTTCCCCACATCAGCACCGATTTTTTCGCTACAGATATATTTGTACTTTTCCATTTCCGAAATCTGGATCGCCATTTCTTTTTCATGTCGGGAAAGTATTCGTTGATTTGGTGTAAAACAATCTCCATTCATAAGGTCTGAATCCCCAAATAAATAATTAAACTAACAAAAACCCCAGTATGAAATATAAATTTCATATAAAACAACCGCAATAAAAAATAAAAAAACTTGGTTTTTTCTTTTCTAAGGTTCAATTTTTATTTATGTAATATAAAAATAATAGTTGGAGAAAGCTATGCAAATAAAAAATGGTATCAAAGTTGTTGTCCTCGCAGCGCTCACAACACAATTGTTCGCTGCTGATTTTGTTGGAAATCTGGAGCGGTTGATGGGAAAAAATGCGGAAGCTTATGCAATGCCCGTTGTCCAGGGATTTGGCAGCAGTCTGAATGCGGGACTGTACAAAAAAGCCTCGGTCAGCGCCGGAAAGTTAATTCCTTTTGGGTTTGATATTGGAATTGTTGGAATTGCTACGGTGATACCCGATGACAAGACTGAATTTGAACACAATTTAACCGATTTTACCTTTGATTTTCACCTTACATCAGAAGGTGAAGAACTGGAAAATATCACGCTGAGTTTTGCTGATATTTATAATACCAGCGCTGATGTCACGCCCAATATTGCCGGCGAAGATGACGGTGTCAGGTGTACGCTGAAATCCGAAGATGAAATTTTTCAGAATGTCGCCGCAAAACTGCGGGATGCAGACGTCAGTCAGCAGGTTATTGATACAAAAGAGGATAACATCAGGGATTATATTGACGAAACTATGGATGAAGATTATTCTACCTTTTCTTTTCCAAAAGGACTGGGAGTTAAAACGCTGGGCGCCATGTCTTTACAGGCGAATGTCCGGTTGCCCCTGGTGGGACTGGAAGTGACCGGGCGCTACTTACCGGAATTTGAATTAGGCGACGACCTTGGCAAGGTTAATTTGTATGGCATTGGCGTGCGCAAGAGCCTGCCGGTACCGATCGTTGATGTTACTGCCGGTTTATTTTTACAGAAATTGAAAATCGGTAACTTTTTTGATTTGGATACACGGGTGGTTCATGCTGAAGTGGGAAAATCCATTGGAATTCCTTTTCTGTTCAACTTTTCGCCCTATGCCGGTGTTGGGTATTCACAGACTGAAGTGAATCTGGACTATACCATGGACGGTGGCACGGTTCCCGGCATTGACAATGATAGGGAATTGAATTACAGTATCACCCCTGATGACCAGTTCATTTTAACTGCCGGTATGACCGCACAGATCGTGCCGCTTACTTATTTGAACCTGGAAGTTAATCAGAGTGATTATTTAACCGCAGTTTTGAAATTCGGACTAATTCTAAAATAACCTGGAGAAAATGAATGGCTAAATGGACCGGAACACTTATTGGGGGCGGCATCGGCTGGGTCTTTGGCGGACCGATTGGCGCCCTGATCGGAGCAATGATCGGCAATATGGTTAACGCCGATAAACCCAACCAATACAGACAAACCTATTCTCAAAATCAACAAACAAAGCCGGGGGATTTTGCCGTCGCGATGCTGGTGCTTTTTGCCTATGTCACCAAAGCTGACAAACGAATCATGTCAGCGGAAGTACAATATGTTAAAAAATATCTGATCCAAAAGTTCGGCCCTCAAAACGCCCAGCAAATGATGTATGTATACAAAGATGTTTTGGATAAAGATTATAATATTCACCAGATCTGTCAGCAGATCAATCGTCATCTGGACTATTACTCAAAATTGGAAATGTTGCATATCCTGTTCGGCGTGGCCAATGCCGACAAACAAATCATCGATGCAGAAATAGATGCCATTCGCCTGATTGCTGACAATCTCGGGATTTCGTCTTCAGATTTCAAATCCATAAAATCCATCTTTATTAAGCAGGAAAATCAAAACTATAAAATTCTGAATATTAGCAAAAATGCCAGCAATGAAGAGATTAAGAAGGCTTACCGGCAAATGGCAGTTAAGTATCATCCGGACAAAGTGGCGAATCTAGGCGAAGAAATTCAAGAGGTGGCCGAAGAAAAATTCAAGGCCGTAAATGGTGCCTATCAGGCAATTCGGCAGGAAAGAGGGTTCTAAGTGCAAACGCAAACCATTGACATTAATACGCAGATAATTAAGCCGGAAATACTACATTTTCCAAAAATTGATTCTACCAACCACTATTTATTGAAAAATGATCTTGCCAACGGCACTGTTGCCATGGCTGATTTTCAGACCGCCGGCCGGGGACGGTTGCAGCGCAAATGGGAAGCCTCGAAGAATGACGGCCTGTTATTTTCTTTGCTGGTCAGTGAAAATCTTGCCCAATATCATCCGGCGGCTTTTTCTTTTCTTTCTGCCATTGCTGTCTATGAAGGGTTACGTAACGTCTATTACCAATTGCCCCTGGCATTGAAATGGCCTAATGATGTCATCTGTAATGGGAAAAAAATCTGTGGCATCCTGGTGGAATCCCGTTCTGCCGGTAGCGGACTGACAAAAGTTGTGATCGGTATTGGGATCAATATCAATCAGGACCAGATATTTTTTAACCGGGAGGGTTTGACCCACGGCACCTCATTAAAATTGGAAACCGGACAGGAAGGCGACCGTATTTTTTTGCTGGAGGCGATCCTTGAAAGTTTGGAAGAGAATATCCTGTTTGCAGAAAATGAGGAAATCAGCACAATTCTAAAAAAATGGAAATCCTATTGCCCTTATATTGGCAGGCATATCAAATTAATTGAAAATGAAAAGGAACATTCAGGGGTTTTTGAGGATTTGGACCATGAAGGCGGAATTATTTTGAATCAGGAAGGTGAACTGAATACTTATTATGCCGCTGATGTTTCCATTGATAAGGATTCTTTATAATATGTTTTTAGCAATTGACATCGGTAATACCAATACAGTCATTGGCGTTTATCAAAACAATCAACTGGCCAGTTCCTGGCGACTGGTGAGTTCCCACACGCGCACCATTGATGAATACTGGATCGTTACGAAATTATTTTGCGAGGATGCCAATATTGACATTCGCAGCATCAAAGGCATTATTATCGGCTCGGTGGTACCGGCTTTGACCCGCAATTATCGTGAAATGGGCAGGAAGTATTTTAATCTGGAGGCATTGATTGTCAATCATGAACTGGATCTGGGCTTTGAATTAAAAGTTGACCCCCCGGAGAGTGTCGGAGCTGATCGAATCTGCAATGTCGCGGCGGCCCGGCAAATATATGCAAAACCTGCCATTGTCATTGATCTGGGCACAGCCACAACCTTTGATGTCATTGACGAAAACGGAGATTATATCGGCGGCGCAATTGCTCCCGGTATTTACACAGCCGGTTATGAACTCTCCAGAAAAGCGGCAAAATTGTCAAATATTGAATTGGTCAAACCCCGGAATTATATCGGTAAAAACACCACTGAACATCTACGGATGGGCATTTTTATCGGCCATATTGCCATGATCGAGGGACTGGTCAACCGAATGATAAAAGAGTTTAATAGTGAACAGACATTTTTTATCATTGCCACCGGCGGATTGTCCGGGGAGATTACCAGTAATTGTAATCTGATCAACAAGTCCGATAAAAATCTGACCCTTGAAGGATTAAAAATTCTCTATAATCGTAACACAAGTGACACTATTGTATAGGCAAGTTTTCTTCACCATTCTTATATTGACAGCTATGACATTGGCAGGAGCACAATTCTCTGAGGAATATCATTATGTGGTAAATTATTTTATGATGCCTGGTCTGGATATGAAAATATCATTGACCTATGATTATGAGTTTAAGGGAAAAATGGCCGGGAAAATTAATGTAACAACAGAAACGAAAAACTTTTTTGATAAAATTTTTAGGATTGACAATCAGTACTCCACAGTTTTTGAACTTTCTGATAAAAGCTGTTTGTACCATCAAAAAAAGATCAGTCAACCCAATGTAACCCAAAATTTACAAATAGAATATGGTGAAAAAGAGGCCACCTATAGCAATGGTGAAACCAGGACTTTTGAGGCGGCACGAATTTATGATTTTTTTTCGATGCTCGTTTATCTCAGGACAGTGGACTACCGGAGATTGGAAACACAAAAAATTGTGATCGATATGGAAGGCGAGTTTTTTCTGGTAAATTTTGTTGTGGAAGGAACAGAACGTTTATCTGTAGGTGGTGAGGACATACAGGCCAGAAAAATTAAATTGGTCTATCATAAGATCGATCCAAAGCAATCTTCTGTGCTGGATTATACAGACATCTTTTTCTGGAAGATTGCCGGGGAGTCAGGGGAAAAATATATTTGGATAGAAGCGGGCAACAAGAAGCGCATCATAAAGGCCAGATTTTCCGAAGGCCGGGGTGCGCTGGAGGCGAAATTAGTGGAAGCAAAATAACTTCTCTCTGGGTTTTTAACCGGCTTTGTAATTTTGAAACTGATTTTAAAAGTAAAGGATTAATAAAAAATTTGATTTCATGACAACTTTTTCCTGGTATTCTGGTCATAAATTTGGGTAAAAAAATAATGGGAGTTTGGAATGAGAATTAAATACTTGTTTAATAAGAGAATAGTTCCGTTTTTTGTGCTGATGTTAGCTATCCCGTTTCTGGTAGCTGATGACAATCTGGTAAAAGTGGAACACCTATATCCCGGAAAAGTTGATGTGAAAACCTTTCGGATCGACAAAAAAAGCGATGTCAGCATTTACGGCAAAGGGGCAAAACTAAAAAAACGCACCCGCAACATACTTTGTTATGGCTGGATCATTGATATTAAAACGGGAAAAGTGCAATGGAATTCGCTCAAAATATTAAAAAATAAATTTTTAAATGATACCGGTATTTTTGGATTTGAAGATGATATAACCCTGGAACCCGGTATATACAAAGCTTTTTACACGGCTGTATATGACAATGATGGGGTCGTCATAAAAGACCTGGGTGATCTGATTGAGAATATTTTCACTAATTGGGATGAAGAGGATGTCTTTGCCTTTCATGAAGATGAATTACGCATGATTGTGAAAGGACAAAAAAAATTCTTTCACGAATTGGATAAAGAATACAAATACATTCCGGAATCACAAAAAACAGTTGTTGCTTTTTACCGTGCCGGTGAAGATGAATACCTGGAAAAGAGTTTTTCACTCAAAAAAACAATTCCGCTCTATATTCAGTCTGCCGGAGAGAAAAAAGACCGTAAGTTTTACGATTACGGGCGTATTTACGATATGCGCAACCACGAAATTGTCTGGCCCACAAAAAGCACGGTTTTTGAATATGCCGGCGGCGGCTGGAAAAATGTTAAGGCCCGTGATGAAATTAAATTGCCGGCCGGTGATTATTCCGTATCTTATGTTACCGATGATTCTCACTCCTATAATGACTGGAATGTGATGCCGCCGAATGATCCCGAAGCCTGGGGTATTCAGGTATTTTGTGAAGCCGGCGACAGGAATCATGTTGATTTCAGTACATCCCGGCCGGAACCGGTGGTGGATCTGATGAAAGTTGGGGATAATGCTATCTTGTCACAGGGTTTGGAACTGAAAAAAGACCTGGAAGTTCGTGTCATCTGCCTGGGAGAATATGATGATGGCGAAGCTTATGATTACGGCTGGATTGAAGATGCGAAAACCAATGAAATTGTTTGGAAATTTACCGGCCGGAATACAGTTCATGCCGGCGGTGGTGATAAAAACCGCAAATTCAATGGTATTGTGAAATTATCCAAAGGCCAGTACATCGTTAAATATATTTCCGATGGCTCTCATTCCTATTTTGATTGGAATACAACCCCGCCCTTTGAGCAAGAATATTGGGGAATTTCTGTTTGGCCATTAAAAGAAAATGATGAAAAATATATTTCATTAATTAATGAGCGGAAATTGGAAAATGAAAATATTATTGTTAAAATTGACAAGGTCGGTGACCATGAAAAACGATATAAGGATTTTACCATTGAAAAAGATGACTTGTTTCGGGTCTATGCAATAGGTGAAGGCGATGATGATGAAATGTACGACACCGGATGGATCAAACGGCTTGGTGACGGACAAGTCGTCTGGGAAATGACAGGACGTAATTCTCAGTGGGCCGGCGGCGCCAGAAAAAACAGAATGTTCAATGGCGATGTCTACCTGAAGGCAGGACATTATCGTGTTTATTTTGAAACTGATGGCTCCCACTCCTTTGCCGGCTGGAATGCGACTCCCCCTTCCAATCCCGATAAGTATGGCATCAGAATCATGACAAAATAATTTATTTTTAATCACAGCCGTTATAAAAAAGTCCCGGGAGACCGGGACTTTTGTCTATTATGGAGAAATTTGAAAAAATTATTCTATTCTTCCAAATTCCCGGGATATTATCCGGCAGCTATCGGTGAATTATCAAAGATATCATTCAGTACATTTTCCCAGTTGGCATTGGCCAGGGTACTGACGCGAATTGTATTGCGTAATTTCTGATATCCCGCTTCATTGGTTTGTTTTAGTTCCAGGTAGTGGGCGATTTTATCCTGCCAGTTTTGATGATTGACGGTTGGCAATGCGTAGCCGGTTTTGTCGTTGATAATGATTTCTCCCGGCCCCCCCTGGTTGCTGACAACCGCGGGTAGTCCGCAGGCCTGGGCCTCCAGAACCACCATACCAAAAGTATCAGTATTACTGGGAAATACAAAAACATCGGCGACTGAATAAATTTCCGGTAACACACTCCGATTCAATTTGCCGGTGAAAATTACTTTCGGGTCCTGTGAATATTTGGATTTCAAAGTTTCCAGATATGGGCCGTCTCCAACGATCATTAGATTCAGGTTCGGATCGGTTTCCTTCATTTGCTGAAAGATCCGGAAGAGAAAATCCAAATTTTTGTCTTTTGAAATACGGCCGGTAAAAAGGAGGATGTTGCCATTTTCAACACCGTATTTTGCCTTGATTTCAGTTGCGCTTTGTTTCGACGGCGCAAAGACATTCCCATCAATGCCGCGTTTGAATATCTTCATCTTTTCTTTTTTGAATCCGCGGGTTTCCAGCATGTCAATATAGACCTTTGACGGTACACGAATTTCATCCAGCTGATCATAAAACCATTTTGTGTAGGCTTCGGTGGCGCGGACTGCGGCGCCGTCGTCAGCAATATTTTTAAGCTGATAGGTGAAATCCGTGTGATAAATACCGGTACATTTGATATTCAATAGTTTAGCGGCCAAAATGCCCAGCAACCCGACCGGGCCGGGGGTGGAAATATAGATTTCATCCGGATTGATCTCTTCAAAAATTTTCAGTGATTTAAGAATCGATGGGATCGTTGGTTTAAGGGTTTTATAATAAGGAAGGGTGAAAGAATAGAGATAGGGCAGATTCACAAAATTCGGTGGTAAATTAAGGTGTTCATCCTGTTGCTCCAGGGATGATGCGATGACGAGACTTTTACCATTTCTCGCTGCGACCCACCCAATTTTTTTCAGTGTTTCAGCCACTCCATTTAAGTCGGTAATTGTATCAGTGAGCCAGAGGATCTTTTTCTTTTCTTTCTGCTTACTATTTTGTTTTAATTGCGCCAATAAGTGCTTTGAATTGTGCGAGTAACTCATGCTGGTGAAAAAGGGAACAGAAATAAACAGGCTGGGCAACAGAGAACTGATCTTGCTCATGACATCCAGAAAATCCCCTTTGAAAAGTTTCTTTTCCAGGGATTGCAAAAAATCCTTTACCAGTTCATCGGCAATATTGGAAATATCATTATAAGCCACTTCAAAACGTGTATCAATTTCACTGCCGGCATGTTCTTTTGTATTTTCCAGTAATTGTACCAGGTGCTTTCGAACACGGGAGCGTTTATCCCCGAAATATTTAAGTTTATTGATAATTGCTTTGTCCTTGAAACCGCTGTTTTTTTCGCCGAAAAGATTTTTTGCGAAATAGCCAAAAGCGGTGTTTTTTAAATTGGATGCTTTGGTATTCACGTACTCATAGGCGATTTTGTAAATTGTAAAAGCCAGTCCCTGGTAGTTATTGCTGCGGCCGGTAGCTATACCACGCTTGTTCCTGATGTCATCAAAAAATTCGGTCTTTGTTGTACCCGGCGTATTGGTATAACTTTTACCCAGAAATATACCGGCGTGGTCGTCACTGCCGCCGGTAAAGCCTTTTTCCCAGGGGCGGTCGGACATGGGTGTTATTTGATGTTTTTCATAAAATCGATCAGTTTCTTCTTTGGTAAGATTCTTGAGATATTCCGACCAGATGTGATTGTTGTTGTAATTGCGGCCGCCATTGACACCTTCGAAAACATCGAACAACAGGATCAGTTTTTCCAGATGGTCCATTGTTAACAGATCATTATTGACGGGATAAGTTGCATGGGCGACGGAATACATCAATTCATTCGCTTTGATATAATCCCGCAACTCATAAATATTTTCTCTGATTCTGTCAATTTCTTCAAACTGTTCTTCTGAAAAATTATAAATGAGAATATGAATTTTACACCGGTCTTCGGGAAAATAAGCGGTTGCTTCAACTCCCAGAAATGTATCTTCCGGATGCCTTTTCATAATTTCCAAAGCGCCGCCAATTTTATTATGATCAGTAATGGTGACATAATCCATCCCCATTTTCTTCAGACTCTTGTACACAAATTCAGGCTCTGTATAAGATTCAGAAGCGCCGAGTTTTTTCAGGAACCATTCCGATGGGTGCCCGGAATACTTCGAATGTACGTGCATATCTACTAATGCCATGTGATTTCCTCCATAATTAAAATCATGCTGGAAATTACTTCAAACTGATGAATTTTTTGTGAATGGGGAATAAATTCGTTTATAAATATTTTGTGGTTTTTTATTGAAAAATTAACAATTGTGATAAGTAAGGGATTTCACATTAAAAAGTTTTTCACCTACTTAACCAGCCCTTTTTGCGCCTTCACCCACCCGTTGATTCCGGATTCGAGATTATATATTTTTTTATAACCCAGGGATTTCATGATTTCCATTGCTTTTTGGCTGCGGATTCCACCGCGGCAATAAACCAGGTAAGTCTTATCTTTCGGCAACCGGTTCACCTCTGCCTTGAAATCTTTGCTGAGGTAATTTATATTTACTGCCTGATGAATGTGGCCGGATGCGAATTCTCTTTCTGTTCTGACATCAAGAATGACGAAGTTTTCATCAAAATTATGGTTGTCGATAATCTCAGCGGCCTGATCAATGGTGATATCCTGATGGAACTTTTGGGACAGAAAAATACCGCAGGAAAATAATAAGAATAATAGCAGCATCAGAAAATTTTTACGCATAATCCTCCATGGAAATAAAAAAAGGACAATCGCAATTGTCCTCATGAGTGTGGGGACTACTAGACTCGAACTAGTGACCCCCTGCTTGTAAGGCAGGTGCTCTAAACCAACTGAGCTAAGCCCCCG
>CAYYMT010000080.1:0-17187 GCA_964472715.1 uncultured bacterium
AAATTAAAAAAAAGGCGGCAATTTCGATTGCCGCCTTTTTTTAAATTTGATTCTGAACATGTCTAAAAACTCAGTGATAACTGCAATTCCAGTCCGTGATGCTTGCCGTTATAGTCATCTTCTTCTTCATCAAAGATATCATTCAGGCCGTAATAATAGGCACCTCTGATTCCCAGAGTTTTGGATATCCAGAGATTAACACCGGCTAAAACGCCGTAATCAATATTGATATCCTCTTCATCAATCTCTTCCGTCTCAGATTCACCGTCATATTCAAATTCCGTTTCTCCATTCAGAAATTTACCTGCTTCTCCTCCAATAAAGATATTTATGAAACTTTCAGGCGGAAGAATTAAAAAGGCGGCAAATCCATTAACATAATTCATTGTCATGGATATATCAATGCCTTCAGCAAAGAAATCTTCGACAATCATTCCCCGTTGGACATAATGGGCACCTAACAATAAATTTCCGAAAGGTTTTTCAATCCCCGCATCAATACCTGAAACCGGTTGTGGGTTCAATTCCTCCTGAAAATCTTCATCGTTCATAATAATATTGCCAACATTTACTCCACCAAAAATCCTGACACTGTTTTGCGCTGATACAACAACACACAAGATTAACAAAATAAATAAGACTCGTTTCATAGTCCCTCCTTCAGATAAGATAAACATTAAACACTTAAAAATAATTAATTCTAATATAATTTAGCATAAATATTTTGTAAAGGAACATTTTTTTTATTCAATCCAAAATAATTTGAATTTTCCCTGAATATTTAATTTATAAAAACAAATCCACTATCGATAAATACTGCAGAATCATCATTTTCTTTTTAAGTATAATCGCCGCAATAAATATCCATAAACAGAACCATTAATAAGGATAACACTAAATCCAAGAACAAGTTGCACAGAACGGGTCATTCCGGCCGGATAAATTACCGGTAAAAGATATTCCTCGATGAAACCGCCAACTATTCCCGCCTCACCGGCTCTCCGTCTGAAATAATTTTCAAGGGGGGTCAGCGGACAGTACCAGCCGGCAAATTCGATTAAAGCGCCCCAAATTGCACCGGGAAGATGAAACCATAGTATTTTCGGCCACCTGACAGCCAAAAATCCGCCTCCCACAACAAACAATATAAAAGCAAAATGAATTAAAGCAACAATATCAGCGGCAAATCTGTAAATCATCAGCAACCTTTTCTTTTAATAATACAATCCTAAAGACTTTTATAGTCATATTCGTAGTTTACAAAAATGTAAAACGATTTTCCATAATCGTTTAGAAATTTTCACGATGGGGAAAATTTCTTTACTTCGAAGTGATGGTTTATTGAAAATATAATCGTCCAGCACTCCGAAGCAAATCAAATTCTCCTATCGGAGGAATTTGATAAGCAAGTCAGATACTTGCTCTACAATAATTAAAGTTTACGCATTCTGATTTTATTTGCGGTTATAACCGTAAAGTGCTTATACAATTTCTCATTATATTTATCAAGTATAAATAATAATTTTGATATTAAATTATCTATCTGATGAAATTGATAGCGAAGGAAAATAACACCACTATTTTCTTTGTGATGCGAAAAAATCCACTCGCCAAAATCACTGTCCTCTGTCAGTAAAACCGTTTGTTTATCAAAACTTCCTGATCACTGATTCCAGGAGAATTTTCTAATATTGAAAGGACATCAAATGACTTATTTCGTAATTGAGTAATAATCTTAAAATGAATATTTTCATCGGCAATTAATTTAAGACTCAATGACGGCCTCACTGGCAAGAACTTCCGCAGAATAAGCAAGTGCTGCAATTATGTCTTCCTTTTTCAGGCCGGGATAAGCATTTATGACTTCCTTGATTTCCATACCTTCAGAAAGTTTTCGAAGAATTAATTCAACGGCAATTCTTGTTCCTTTGATAATTGGTTTTCCTAACATAATATTTGAATCTGAAACGATTCTATCGGTATATTGCATAACGCTTCCTCTCAGTTTTTATTTATTTAGGCTGGTTAATTAATAATAGCAAGGTGTAAAATTATTGTACAAAATGTTATCAAATATCCCTATCCGTTTTCGTTTATTCAAACCGGACATGATAAGCGAATCGGATATTCGCTTTCCATGTGGGACTATTTTCCATATGGGCTGGTATTCTTAAAAAAATTCCCTTTTTTTAATATTCTATCCAAAATAATTTGAATTTTTGCAATATAAATATATAATTTTCGTGGTTAGAGAAAGGTAAAAAAATGAAACAGAAAAACAGTGTTACAGACTTTAATAAATATATTGAAGAAACCCTGCATTCATCTGAATTTGCCTGGTGGGACTGGCACATTCCAACCAATAAAGTCAGTTTTAATGATCTGAAGGTAAAATGGCTGGGATATGATCCAAAAGATTTCTTAGGAGTTGGCTTTGAGGCCTTCACCTCCCTGCTGCATCCCGATGATTATGAAAAAGCCATGGAGGCCATGAGAAAATATCTCAGGGGCGAAGAAAAACTTTATAAAGTCGATTACCGTATTAAGACTGTCTCAGGCGAGTATAAATGGTATATGGACCGTGGCATCGCTGTCAGTATGGATAAAGAGAAAAATCCCCTTCGCCTTCGGGGGATTGTGCTGGACCTTGGATCATATTTTTCAAAAGATGAGATGAGCGGCCTGATGGTACAACTTTTAAGACATGTAATCCATCTTAATAAATATGCTGATAATGATATTATTACCATTTGCAGTAACTGTAAAAGACTGAAGATCAGCGACAATAATTATATCGACTACAAAGGGGACCTTGAAAATATCCTGGACCTAAGGGTTTCCCATAGCATCTGTAATGAATGTCTTCGCGCGCTCTACCCGGAGTTTGCGGAAGCAAGTGATTTAACCATGGAATAAGCATGGAATGCGGCAGTAATACTTGTTTTTACCACCGGCCACCGGTTTTTGGGCGCGCGGTTGATATTGACGATCATTCCTGTCGCAATTTATCTTCTTTTTCTATCACATTAATATGTAACTCATCCAATTGCCGCTGCGAAATATAAGATGGCGCCTCATCCATTAAAGAGGCCGCGCTGGTGGTTTTGGGAAAGGCAATCACGTCGCGAATATTATCGGTGCCGGCGAGCAGCATTACCAGGCGGTCAAATCCCAGGGCGATTCCGCCATGAGGCGGCGTACCATAGGCTAAGGCGTCCAGCAGAAAACCAAATTTTTCACGGGCTGTTTCTTCGTTGATTTTCAAGGCGTTGAACATTTTCATTTGCATATCATTGTCATGAATACGGATGGAGCCACCGCCCACTTCATAGCCGTTGATCACCACATCATAAGCGCGGGCCGTGGCTTTTTCCGGCGCGCTATCCAGTAATGGCTTATCTTCGTCGCGGACTGATGTAAAGGGATGGTGAGTCGCCATATACCGCTCTTCCTCTTCATCCCACTCGAATAATGGAAAATCAGTGATCCAGGTAGCTTTGTATTCATTTTCCGGAATAAGTTCCAGAGTTTTGGCAATATTCAGACGAACCGCTCCCAAAGTTTTGTAGGTAACTTTTTCATCATCGGCAACAAAGAAAATAATGTCACCGGGTTTGGCATTGAATTCACTGGTCAGCGCCTCTTTTATCGGATTGATGAACTTTGCTATTCCTTTGTCAAAACCATCACCAGTGACTTTGACGTAGGCCAGGCCTTTGGCGCCGTATTTCTTTGCAAAATCCGTCAACAGATCGATCTGTTTCCGGGAATAAAAGTCCGCGCCGGGCACACAAATGCCGGCAACTTTTCCACCCGAATTAACCACCGATGTAAATACTTTAAAATCACAATCTTCAACTATTTCATTAACAGTATGAATTTCATAACCAAACCGCAGGTCAGGTTTATCAGAGCCATATTTACTAATTGCGTCATGGTAGGTCATTCTGGGAAATTGCTCCGGCAGATCAACATCAATGACAGCCTTGAATACTTTTTTCAACATATTTTCAGTGTGATTGAAAATATCTTCTTCGTCGATAAATGACATTTCCACATCAATCTGTGTGAATTCCGGCTGCCGGTCCGCCCGCAAATCTTCATCACGGAAACATTTGACAATCTGAAAATAGCGGTCGAATCCCGATACCATCAACAGCTGCTTATAGGTCTGTGGAGATTGGGGCAGGGCGTAAAATTTGCCATGGTGTATGCGGCTGGGGACGACAAAATCCCGGGCCCCTTCCGGCGTTGATTTCATAAGTACCGGGGTTTCTATTTCATAAAAATCATTACCGGTGTAATAATCACGAACCACCTGAGCTGCTTTGTGCCGAATGGCCAGGGTTTTTTGTAATTCTTTGGTACGTAATTCCAGGTATCTGTATTTTAAGCGGGTTTCTTCATAGGCTGATTCCCGGTCGGCGACCATAAAAGGCAAAGCGGCAGATTTATTGAGCAATTTCAGATCACCGGCCAAAACTTCGATGTCCCCGGTTTCCATCTCTTTATTTTGCATATCACCGGGGCGGACGCGAACACTGCCTTTGACGGCGATAACATCTTCATAACTTAATTTTTTGGAAAGATTGATTATATCTTCACTGTTTTCCTCGGGATCAAAAACGATCTGAGTAATACCATAACGGTCGCGCAGATCAATAAAAATCAGTCCGCCCAGATTTCGGCGACGATTTACCCAACCGTTTAGTACAACTTCCTGCTGTTCATTTTCGGCGCGTAATTCGCCGCAAGTTACAGTTCTTTTCAACATAAATAAATATCCTTATATTTTATTCTTCTATTTCGCCGGCTTTTTTCAAAGCGTATTTTGTCAGGATTGGCCCAATTAATTCAAAAAAGATACAGGTCACTGTAATTGTTGTCAGAATAATCGCACCGATCTGATCGCCCGTTGTAAATCCGGTTGACTGCTCAATTACCTGCCCCAGGCCATGAAAATCTTTTTTGACAATTAATGCGAGACCGATAGCGACTCCCGCCTGGGATAAAATTCCCAGTCCCAGGTATTTTTTGATTTTCTCTTCCACTTTTCCAAATTTAGCTCCCAGCCTGGAACCACCAACAAGGCCAATGGTTCTGGCAAAAGCGTAAACAATACCAATTAATCCTAAACTTTTCAGGGCATTAATATGAAGATTTGACCCTGCCAACGTAAAAAACATTATAAATAGCAATGGCATAAAGACCGGTAAATTCTCATTGATTTTATGGATCAGGGAGTGACGCTGTGTATTTACAATGATCAAGCCGGTCACCATATTGGTAAAAATAATTGATAAATGGAAAATTTTGCACAATCCGGCGGTGATAAAAATAAACCCAATGATCATGATTAAAATATCACTGACATTCCTGAGCCGGGCGGCAATAAAGGAAAAAATTGTGGCAATCAGGGCGCCAAATATAATACTAAACAGAATCTCCCGCACAGGATGCCAGAGCATCATCCAAAAATGCCCGGATACATCGCCGGTTTCGGCCAGCAGCATATTCTTGACAATTGCTGCCGCAAACCCAAAAATAATGATCCCCAGTCCGTCATCGAAACCTACGACAGTATAGAGCGCTTTGGTCAGGGATCCTTTGGCTTTGTATTCCTGTATGACAGCGACCGTCCCTGCCGGCGCACTGGCAGGGGCGATGGCTCCGAAAATAATGGCCAGGGCCATGTTTCCCGTCAGCAGGTAGATACCTAAAAAAACAGCCAGAAAAGCGGCAAAGGATTCCAGCAAAATAATATAAATCATCCCACGGCCGAATTTTTTCAATGTGGAAAATTTTAATTCCAGGCCAATACTAAAGGCGACAAAACTAAGGGCAATATCTGTAATAAAACCCAATTGTTGCTGTAAGTTTTCCGAAATAAAGTTAAATAAGGAAGGGCCGATAAGCACGCCAAAAACCATGTATCCGATAATGGTTGGGAGTTTGATAAATTTCATGTTTTTGCCGAGAAGGTGCCCCAGAATAATAATGCTTCCCAGCAGTAATAGAACGGGTAAATCTAAATGTTCCATAATAAATCCTAAACTTCTAAACTGCCGTTAACATAAAAGGTGTTCTGGACCACCATTAAAATACCGGGCTGATTATTATTATCATCGATCAGGCTGTTTATTTTGCGGATAATTTCATTGGAAATGGACTTTTTGGCTACAGCGGAAATAACCATGTGATACCCTTTGGTGCTGTCACTCCAGAGATTTGTGAACAAGGGCTGGTTATAAAGATATTTACCGGCATTTTCACCCACCAGTACTGAAACAGAACAATCCGGAACTTCCGCTAAAATATTCAGTATCTCTTCCGTGTATTCTTCGTATTGGATGGTAATTGTAAACAAATTGTATTCTTTGTCTTCCTTGACTGTTTTATCAATGTATATTTGCCGGTAAAAATTTTCCAATAAGATAGTTGCGGAATTAGAACTTAATAATTCTTTGACATTGTTTTCATCTTTCAGGGAATTTGAAATTCTTGATAAAACCCGAACATGTTCAGTGCGTTTATCTTCCGGAAGTATTATAAAAACCAGCAATTTGACAGGTTTTTTATCCATCGAGGCAAATTCCACCCCCTGGGGCAATGTGACGATTCCGATGACAAACTCATCAATCCCTTCAACAGCACAATGGGGAATGGCTATACCCTTTCCAAATCCTGTGGAACTGAGTTTTTCCCGGGTCATCATTTTTTCAAATATTTCTTTTTCAGGAATTTTTTTCAGCACTTTACAGCGCTTGGCAATAGATGCGATCAGGCGAATGGTTTCTTCTTTGTCCGCCACTACCGCATTGAGTTCGACGCATTCCTCGCGAATGTAATTTTTTATATCCATATCATACTTTCAATTATTAAATGTTTCAATAAAAATGAGGCTGTCTCAAAATTACCCTAATAATTCACGAAAATATATAAAATATTTAAAATGATTCCAATTTTGCGACAGCCTCTGTCGATAGCTTTTTTATAAAATATTCAAAAAACAGCCGGGTGGAGATTACGTGGCAACAGATTCCTTTTTACCACTCATGTCACAGCGGCCTTCAAATTTTGCGCCTTCCTTGATCACAAGGTTGGGTGTTGCAATATCACCGGTAAGCAGAGACTTTTCACCCAGAATGACTTTTGCTTTGGCTAAAACATTGCCGGTAACTTTGCCGCCCAATTGTATGATGTCGGCGTCCATTTCACCTTCTATAGTAGCGCCGGGAGAGACATTGATACTGCCACTGGCTTTTATATTACCTACAATCTTACCATAAACGATTATATTACCTTTAAGATTAAGATTACCTTCAATAGTGGTTTCTTCGCCGATCAAGGTATCGATTGAATTTGCTTTTATTGATGACGCGCCTGGTTTAAAATCATTTGTCTTTTTTTTCATCATGATTTTCCTTTTTATCTATTGTAATTGTCTGTTGAGATATCTGCTTTTTTGTAAGCATAGATCAGATTTACCGGGTTGAGAGGCAAGCCGTTTTTCCAGATTTCAAAATGTAAATGAGGGCCGTCACTGATTCCGGTATTCCCGACAAAACCGATTAATTCGCCGCGTTCGACCCGCTGGTGGGCATGCACGGTATTACGCTGATTATGGCCGTAAATGCTGAAATAACCATCGGAATGGTAAATGATAACAGTGTTACCAAGATGATTGACCCAATTTGAAAAGATCACGATACCGGCGGCAGCGGCTTTGATCGGCTCACCTTCGGGTGCCGCCACATCCACACCATAATGATTATCTTCCACAAAAATGGAATTTTCTATAAATCCCTGGGTAACATAACCATCCACAGGCGGAAAAGCAGGAATATTGTCAATATAACTGATATTTACATTTTGGTCTTTTTCCATATCTACCAATCCATCCATCTCTCTATTTTGCGTGGTGTCCCATTCCGACACAGCAAGATCGGCACCCAGTACTGAGCGGATATATTTATCCATATCAATTATGCGATTGTAATCACTGATGATCCTGGTCAATTTTAAGCGTTCCTGGATCAATTGCTGATATTCGGCATTCAGAGATTTATATTTTACCGCCCGGGGATACTGGACAAGTAAAAATACGGCCAAAAATATAATAACAATTCCAAATATTGTCAGTAGTGACCAGACATGATAGGAATTAAAATTAATTGCCTTAGGTCCGTCTTCGTTATTGGATATCAGATAGAGTGTATAATTCTTTTTTTCCAAACCGGTCAATCCTCAATTGTTTGAAAGATGTCCATTAAACGGGTCAGGTCTTCTTCGGAAAAATATTTAATTTCAATGGAACCCTTCTTCTTATTGCCACGAAAATTGACTTTTGTTCCCACAATATGCATCAATTTTTCTTCGTATTCCCGTAAATAAGCCGGTTTTGTTTCCACAGGCCTGGTGACTGCAGGCTTATTTTTACTGTCCTTCAATCCTTTGGCAAGTTTTTCAGTGGCGCGTACTGAGAGGCCCTCATCCATGATCCGGCGCCATAGATTGAGCTGCTGTTGTTCATTTTCGATATTCAAAAGCGGACGCGCATGGCCGGCATTTAATTTTCCATCCCGCAAAGATTCCACAACAACTTTGGGTAAATTCAACAGTCGCAGTGCATTGGAAATGCTTGACCGTTTTTTGCTCACCTTTTTAGCAATTTCCTCGTGGGACATATCAAAAGTGGTCGCCAGGACGTAATACCCCTCGGCTTCCTCAACAGGATTGAGGTCTTCCCGCTGAACATTTTCGATCAGCGCCAACTCCATCATGGCCACATCACTGGAAACCGGCAGAACGTGCGCCGCCACCCGCTCAAGTCCCAATTCCATGCAGGCTCGCAACCGTCTTTCGCCGGCAATTAACTCAAAAGCGCCATCGATTTGTCGAACAGTAATCGGCTGAATCAATCCGTTTTGGTCAATCGATGCTTTCAGCTCCGCCATGGCTTCCGGATTAAAAGATTTTCGGGGCTGATGCGGATTCGTAGTAATATCACTGATATTGATCTCTTCTATTTTACTGGCTGACTCCACTACTTCCGGGGCGTCCGGAATTATTGCGGAAATGCCTTTACCCAGTCGTTTACCCAATTTTTTTGCCGTCATGTTCCAGTATTTCTCCCACTAAATTCATGTAATCCTGAGACCCGGCTGATGATGCGTCATAGAGTACAATCGGTTTTCCAAAACTCGGGGATTCGCCAAGCCGTACATTACGCCGGATAACAGTTGAGTATAATTTATCTTTGAAATGATCTTTGATCTGATCTGCCACCTCCTGAGATAATCTGAGGCGGGCATCAAACATGGTCAATAACACCCCTTCGATTTGCAGCCGTTTGTTCAGGCTTTTTTGAACCAGCCGGATGGTGTTCAGCAATTGTCCCAATCCTTCCATTGCATAATATTCACACTGGATCGGAATTAAAACAGAATTTGACGCGGCCAGTGCATTCAGGGTTAATAGCCCAAGGGAAGGCGGACAATCAATAATAATGTATTCATATTCTTCCAGGATGGGTGCCAGGGCTTTTTTTAAAATCGATTCGCGTCCAATCACAGATACCAGTTCGATTTCCGCCCCTACTAAGCGCGGATTGGCCGCGACAATATCTAAAAAGGGAATTTCCGTGGGGGTTACACAGGATTTAATATTCTCTTTTTCAATCATCAGCTCATAAGTGCTGTTTTCGATCTCCTCCGGATCAACTCCCAGCCCCTGTGTCGCGTTAGATTGAGGATCGAGGTCAATAAGAAGTGTTTTAACTTCCGATACGCCTAAACCCGCTGCAATATTGACAGAAGAAGTGGTTTTTCCAACTCCTCCCTTTTGATTTGCAACAGTAATCACCTTCGCCATAAACACCTACCTAAAATATTTATTTTTAAACAATTACAATATTAATCACTTGGTTTCAACTGGTAATTTAATTCTGACACAGTCTAAAAACAAGGCTTTAAATATTACCAAAACTCATAAATTTTCAACTCCCCATTTCGATTTATGAGCGGTTAAAATTTAAAGAATATTTCTAATTTATCAAGCTATCAATTTCATTATAAACCATTTTAATTTTATCTTGTTGATCAGTCCAGAAGTGACTAATGTTTTATATGAAATTAACCGCTACAAAATTGGTTTTTCCATAGGATTTTTAGCTGTTATCGAATATATTTTGAAGCATTTTGAATTACAAAACTCACAGGTAAACTATGCTGGAATTATTACAAAAAAGACGAAGCATTCGTCAATATAAAAGCGACCCGGTAAAAAAGGAGCATTTGAAAATCCTGAAAGAAGCCCTGTTGCGCTCACCGTCATCCAGAAATAAGCGCCCCTGGTCATTTATTTTTGTCGATGACAAAAATCTCATCGACAAACTCTCCCGGTCCAAAGCCCACGGCTCACAATTTTTAAAAGGCGCTCCTCTGGCGGTGGTTATTTGCGGCGATTGCGAAGTTACGGATGTTTGGATTGAAGATTGTTCAATAGCCTCTATCATTTTGCAATTGCAGGGAGAAGACCTGGGCATCGGCAGTTGCTGGGTGCAAATTCGCAACCGGTTGCATAATAATGATATGTCTGCCCAAACCTATGTTCAAAAATTGCTCAATATTCCGGAACAACTGGCTGTGGAATCAATCATTGGCATGGGCTATCCCGATGAGGAAAAACCGCCGGTTCCGGAATCAGAATTACCATCAGAAAAAATTAAATATAATCAATGCGACTAATCGACTACAGAATTAATCAGATCAGAGTCAGGCTCAACTACTCTGAAGATGAAGTCCGGACAAAGGTCTTAAAATTAACCCGCTTAAAACCTGATGACCTCTACGCTATGAAAATTATCCGCCGCTCTCTGGATGCCCGCCATAAACCGGTTTACATTATCACGGTGCAGATAGCAACTATGAAAAAACTGCCAAAACACCGGGATATTCAGGTTTACAAACCCAAAAACGACTATTTTAACCAGGTCAGAATACAAAATTATACCGGTAAATCCCCGGTAGTAATCGGTGCCGGTCCGGCCGGGCTCATGGCGGCCCTGGTCCTGGCCGAAAGCGGTCTCAGCCCGATTATAATTGAACGGGGATCAATGGCTCAGGAACGGGCCGCGGATATCAAAAACTATTTGCAGACCGGCCGACTCAATCCTGATTCCAACCTGTTGTTCGGCGAGGGTGGCGCCGGACTTTTTTCCGATGGAAAATTAACCGCCCGAAGCAAAAACCGACGTCTTATTGAATTCTTCTTTGAAAAATTGGTTGATTGCGGCGCTCCGGAAAATATACTTCTTGATGCGGAACCGCACCTGGGCAGTGATTTGCTATTGAAAATCATCCCCAATCTGAGAAAAAAAATTATCAGTCTGGGAGGTAATTTCCATTTTAATGAGCGGGTAAATTCTTTTGAATTCATGCAAAAAAGGATAAAAAGTGTCATAACCACGAATCAAACCATTGATACCGACAATGTGATTCTTGCCACCGGTCACAGCGCCCGCGATATTTATGAAATTCTTTCTGTAAATGACGGTGGACTTGCAGCCAAAGCTTTTGCCATCGGAGTCCGTATTGAACTGCCGCAAAACCTGGTTGACCGCTCACAATATGGAAAATATGCCGGTGATCCGGAACTGGAAGCAGCTTCCTTTCGATTGACCCGTAAACCGGAAAATGGCGCCCGCAGTTGTTATACCTTCTGCATGTGTCCGGGTGGTGAAGTGATGCCGTGTGCTTCCGCTCCGGGAATGATAACCACCAATGGCATGAGTTGGTCGGCCCGTGACGGAGAAAAAGCAAATGCCGCCTTTTTGGTGCCGGTTAATCAAGAGGATTTCAGCAGTTACAAAAAATCAGACTTTCCTCATCTCGAGGGACTTTTTTTCCAGGAATCGGTTGAAAAGAAAATCTTTCATGCCGGCGGAGAAAATTACGCTATACCGGCTTCGCGGTTATCGGATTTTCTAAAGAACCGGTCGAGTGAATATCTCCCCCAACATTCTTCCTGCAAGCGCATAAAATTGACGAATATCAATGGAATATTGCCGGCTTATGTGGAAAACACACTTAAAAAATCCGTGCCTGAAATGCTGAAGCAAATCGGCAATCCTGATCATGATGATGTGGCTGTCTATTGCGGCGAAACCCGCAGCTCCAGTCCGGTGCGTATTTTGCGGAAAAAGGATGATCTGGAAAGTGTTACTATCAAAGGACTATATCCCTGCGGAGAAGGTTCCGGATATGCCGGCGGAATTGTCAGTTCAGCGATTGACGGTATTAAAGCAGCTGAACATTTATTGCAAAAAATCGAAAAAGAAAACCGCTGATATTATCCAACCTGTTTTTCCAGTAATTCAACGACATTTTTAAATTCTTTTTTATTCTCTTCATTCATATTCATGAGCCGGCGATGGGCTTCCAGCATGACTTTCGCCATACTTTCCTCGGCTTCATCAACGCCCATAATATTTTCAAAAGGCATATCCAGTGTTTCCGGGTCTTCAATCAATAAGCAGATGTCATCAAAGCCAATATTATGCAGAAGGTCAGTAATATCGGGATTCGTTGTCAGCACGGTGATCCGGTGGTTGTATTTTTCGATCACCATTTGGGCGAGTTTCGCTAAAAGGCCGAGATTTGTACTATCGATATAATCTACTTCGGTCAGATCTACCAAAATATTTTTGAATTCCCGGTTCCGGTCAAGATGATTGATAAAGGATGCAAAATTACCACTCTCATTATATTTCAGGTCACCTGTCAATTTGATAAAATAGCGGCCGTCATCTTTTGCAAATTTATATTCACCATTACTCATTCTGAACTCCCTTCGTTATTGCCATACAGGTTATATCATCGGGTAATTCTTCCGAATGTTTAAATTTAACTGCGTCCATTAAATCTGTATAGGACGCATCCAGGTTATTTAAAATATCAAGAATATATTGTTGCTGTTCTTTCAATCCTTTGGCCGGCAGAATTTCCAATAATCCGTCGGAAAACAAAAATAATTTAAAGGTTTCAGGCAGTTTTACATATTCATTTTTATAATTAGGCTGTGGCATTAATCCCACGGGAAACCCCTTGATTTTCAGATACTTTGATCCTTCTTCCGACACCAGAATGGGAAAGGGAAACTGCCCGCCATTACAAAAGACCAGCTCATTCTTATCATTATCGATCAGTCCGAAAAATATAGTCAAATGTTTACCGAGATCGGTTTCCAGCAGACGTTCATTGAGTTCCTCCACCACCAAAGCGGGATTGATAATCGACTCATCCTTCTCTTTTTTGTATTTGGAAATATAATTGGAAATGAAACTCTTGACGAAAATGGTGACAAAGGCGGATGAAGCGCCGTGCCCGGCCACATCAATAAAATAAAATCCCAAATACCGCCCGTTTATGGTATAGTAATCCAAAAAATCACCGCTTAGATAGAGTGAGGGTTCCAGATGCCGTGAAAATGTATAATTCAGGATGGTTTTGTTATTTTTCGGTAATAATTTAAACTGAATGGCTTTTCCGGCTTTTACATCCTGCTCAATGATATGGAGAGTCGATTGTAATTTGTTGTTTGTTTTGATTAATTTTTGGTCTTTTTCAATCAGTTTGTGTTCCAGGGTTATGACACGTTGCCCCGCGCCGATACGACTGCGTAATTCTTTGGAATCAAAGGGTTTACTCACATAGTCATCAGCCCCTGCATCCAATGCTTCCACAATATTTTCCTGCCCGGTTTTGGCTGTCAGCACAATAAAGTAAAGGGGAAAATCAGGCCGTTTTTCCCGAATTTTGGCCAGTAATTCCAGGCCCGACATTTCCGGCATCATCCAGTCCACACAAACAACAGCCGGTTCATTGATCACTTCCAGGTATTCGTAGGCCTCGATGCTATGGGTAAAAGAAATACAATTATATCCCCAGCGTCTCGTATATATTTCCAGCAATTTACAATTGGTTTTTTCGTCGTCAATTATAACAATCTGCATTTTGACTTCATTTTTTTAATGTTCAATCACTACAACTAGTGTTTAATATCGCTTTAAAATATCGCGAATTCAACTTTTACCGCTATTTTATTTCAGCGGAATATGATTAAGGTGAAATAGTTTTTATCAAGAATAATACCAAATGATTCAGAGATAGCAGAAGTTTAGTAATTATCAGGGAATAATTTATCGGGCGGATGAACGAGCGGAAAATATATTTGCCTTACAGGATTCAATAAAAACCATTATGCCGCCGGCAATCATCACCAGGTCTTCCAGAATTCTTTTCCAGCCAACATAGGAACTTTTTGAATCCAGGGAAAAACAACCGCATTCGATATTGAGCCCCCGCATCATTGCCGACGCGATCATAATTACAAAAACGGTCGTCAGTAATATCAGGATAAGTGATCCGATTTCAGGGAGCAGGTTAAAAATCAAACTGAGACCTATACCAATCTCAATCCAGGGAATTATAACCGCAAAAAAATTGATAAAGGGAATCGGAAGTATCTTGTAATGATAAATGACTTCAGCAAACCGGGCCGGATGAATAATTTTATCAATTGCCGCGTATAAAAAAAGCATCCCCAAAACAATTCTGATAAGATCAATGACAACAGATTTATACCTCATGGTCGTTCTCCTCTGCTTATCTGCCCGCCTTTTTTTGTCCAGTCCCGCCAGCCGGCATGATAATAATAAAGATTAGTGAATCCTTGTTCCTCAAGCCAAAACGTTAATCTCAGGGCTAAATCACAAGCCGGGTCATCACAATAACACACAAAAATCTGATCCGGTGGTAATGTCATCAGGTCAAGTTCATAACTTTCCAGATCATTCACGGGAATATTTAAGGCGCCGGGTATATGACCGGCCTGATATTCCTCCGGACTTCTGGCGTCAAGAAAAAGAGGCGTGGTGGCATGAAATAACGTCAATGCCTTATCATAATCAACATTTTTTACTGAAATTACCTCATTATGGTCTCCGGAATCATTGTTGCCGGAGTGGAAAACCGGAATCGTGTATTGCTCCTCCCCGATATATATTATTCGTCTTTCGGTGATCAGGGGAATTCCGGTTGGAGAAATATAATTGTACATCAGCGCGATTATGACTATTACCCCAATAAACAGGAAAATTTTTTGCCCAAATATTATCAGTAATTGCTGTCTGGATTTTTTCATCTTTGCCTTTTATTTCAATATCATAAAAATTATATGGTGACAACTTATTTTTTGTTTGGCGTAATATAAAAGATATTTCTTCCAATTTCTGTAAATATTTTTTCTTTTTTTTTATTTTGAATAGTCTATATTTAACATAATTGATACTGAATATTACGGGTAAGAATGAAGAGAATTTATTTTTTAATAAGCTTAATATTTCTAATTAGTTGCAGTTTTAACAAAATGATTGTAAAGTCTGCCACAGGATTTATTGATGACGGCACACAAGTATTGTACCGTGAACCTGATCTGGAAATCGCCGAACATTTTCTGGCAAATAATCTTAAAACCATGGAAATACTGCTTACAAAGGACCCCGGTAACCGGGAATTAAATTTTCTCGCCTCCCAGGGATTCGGCGCCTATGCCATGGGGTTTGTTGAAGACGAAGATGCTGAGAGAGCCGCCAGCCTCTATATGCGCGGTGTGCAATATGGATTGAGTTCCCTGCCAAAAAACAAGAAGTTTGACTTAACGATCAAACCAAAAGAATTAGGCGCTTTATTGGAAGATTATGAAAAAAAGGAGGTCCCCCATTTATTCTGGACCGGATATAACTGGGGATTGTTTATAATGGCGCATCTGGATAAACCTGAAAACCTTGCCAACCTCGCTAAAGTTGAGATGATCATGAAACGCTGTATGGAGCTTGACCGTTCCTATTATTTTTACAGCGTCGACCTCTTTTATGGCGCTTATTATGCCGCCCGGCCGCGAATGCTTGGCGGAAATCCCGAAAAAGGACGGGAATTTTTTCTCCATTACATGGAAAAGAATGAAGATTCACTCCTGATGGGGAAACTCTTCTACGCGCAATATTATGCTGTCCAGACTTATAATGAACAGCTATTTGATATGCTCATTAGAGAAATCCTGGATTTTGATCTGGAACAAAACCCTGATTTTCGCTTACTAAATGCAATCGCCCAAAAAAAAGCACGTATATTAAAATCGAAAAAAGACCGCTATTTTTAGCAAAAGGACTGATATGAAACGCATTTTTATCATTATCGCCATCTTCGCCACAATTTTAACAGCCAAAGAATATACTATCAAACTGGCGACAATCGCGCCGGAAGGCTCTTCCTGGATGAAGGAAATGCATAATTTTGCCAACAGGATCGCGGAAGTTACTGACAACCAAATTAAATTCAAGACCTATGCCGGCGGAATTATGGGCGGGGAAATAGATATGTTGCGAAAATTGCGTTACGGTCAGATTGATGCGGCGGTTTTTACCGGAGTTGGGCTGGGGGAAATCCTTCCTGAAGTGCGGGTTTTGGAATTGCCCTTTTTGTTTCAGAATTCCAATGAAGTCGATTATGTTTTCACTGCCCTGCTGGATGATTTTCAACAAAAATTTCTGGAAAAAGGGTACTATTTCGTGGCCTGGGCGGAAGCCGGTTTTGTTTATTTATTCACCCAAAACCGGGTGGCAACGATCGCTGACCTCAAGGACACAAAAATGTGGCTCTGGAAAGATGATCCCCTGGCCAGAGAAGTATTTCAAGTCATGAATATTCCTGCCGTACCTCTGGATATCACTGATGTTTACACCTCGCTGCAGACCAATATGATCAATGGGTTTTACATCTCCCCTTACGCAGCCATTGCCATGCAGTGGTTTACCAAAGCCGACTACATGCTGGACTATCCCCTGACCCATTCATTAGGCGGCGTTCTGATGACGAAACGGAAAATGGCGACACTTCCGGAAGATTTACAAAAAACACTTCAAAGTGAAACAAAAAAAGCAATTCGTGAAATTGTCCTGAAAGCGCGGGAGGAGAATAAAAAATCCCTTCAAATTTTACAGGAAAATGGTATTGAGCAGGTTCCCATCGAAGAGACGACAGTTGCAGAATTCAAAACTGCCGGAGAAAAAACATCACTTTCCCTGGCCGGAAAACTTTATGACCAGGAATTACTGAACAAGGTTCT
>CAYYMT010000081.1:0-17143 GCA_964472715.1 uncultured bacterium
TACAAAAAAAGGTCCCGAAATACGAGACCTTTAAATTTACGCTCCGGAGGAGAGACTTGAACTCCCGACAAAGTGGTTAACAGCCACCTGCTCTACCAACTGAGCTACTCCGGAATCACTATCAAAAAGAACGGGCTAAATTTAGAGCAATAAATAGTATCTTGCAACAGAAAAATTACAATTTTTGGTAATATTTATGAAGCTTTGCCCAGGTTTCTTCCAGGCCTTCGGAAATGACTTTTGTATGACCGGTAATGGGCATGAAATTGGTGTCTCCGTTCCAGCGGGGAACAATATGCAGGTGAAGATGGTCCTTGACACCGGCGCCACCTACCTGGCCAAAATTTAAGCCCGTATTAAAGCCCTGCGTGCTCATTGCTTTACCCAAAATATCGATGGAAATCTCCATCAATTTCATCATTTCAAGTTTAGCCGCGTCGGACAGATCCGATAGTTGATTTGTGTGCTGATAGGGCGCGATAAGTAAATGTCCGTTATTGTAGGGATAATAATTCATAATAATAAAGGTCTCATCCCCGCGATAGAGGATGAGACGCTTTTGGTCATTATTTTCTTGTGGATACTGACATAGAAAGCATTCTTTTGGTTTTTCGCTTAATATGTACTCCATTCGCCAGGGCGCCCAGAGTTTATCCTGTTGCATATATTATTCTGACTCTTTTTTATTTGATTCCGCAATTACCTTTTCCTGAACTTCTCCGGGTACTTTTTCGTAGTGAGAAAATTTCTTTTTGAAAAGGCCTTTTCCCTGTGTCATAGAGCGTAATGAAGTACCATAATGATAAAGTTCAGCCAATGGAACCTGGGCCTTAATGATCTGGTATTTGCCTTCCGCGCCCATACCGGATACTTTACCGCGACGGGTAGAAACATCTCCCATTACATCGCCCATGTATTCTTCCGGAACAGTGACTTCCAGGTTGTAAATTGGTTCCAGCAGAACCGGTTTCGCGACTTTAAAACATTCTTTCAAAGCGCCTTTACCGGCGATCTGGAAAGCGATATCTTTGGAATCCACGGGATGCATTTTACCATCATAAAAATCCACTTCAATATCAGTTACTTTATAACCGGCGACAATTCCTTCTTCACAAATTTGTTTAACACCTTTTTCGACAGAAGGAACAAAGCCACGGTCAACATTTTGTCCGACCAATGATTCTACAAAAACGACTCCGCTGCCTTTGGGAGCAGGTTTAACACGCAGCCAGACTTCACCGAACTGTCCGGCGCCACCGGATTGTTTTTTATGGCGATATTTGCCTTCACCCGGTTTTGTAATGGTTTCACGGTAAGGAATTTTGGGTTGTTTGGTATCTACATCAACACCAAATTTATTTTTCAGTTTTTCCAGCATGATTTTCAGGTGAAGAGCGCCTTGTCCGTGAATAACTGTTTGTTTCAACTCAGGATCAATTTCATAGGAGAAGGTCGGATCTTCGTCGACTAATGTTTGCAGGCCTTCTTTGAGTTTGTCTTCATCGGATCTTGATTTTGGTTCAATGGCTTCGGAAATAACCGGGAGCGGCCATTCGATTCTCGGATACTGTATTTTCATATCTTTTTCACACAGTGTATCGGAAGTGTGTGTATTTTTCAATTTGGTCACAGTACCAATATCACCGGCGTGAAGATGAGCAACTTCAGCTTTTTCTTTGGCATTCAAAACAAAAATCTGGGAGAATTTTTCGGTTTTTCCGGATTTGGTATTATAAAGGTCCATACCGCCGGAAAGTTTGCCGGTCATGACTTTAAAAATGGATAATTCACCCACATGGGATTCCGCTGAGGTTTTAAAAGTAAAAATGGATGTTTGATCGGAATCATCGATTTTTACTTCAATTTCTTCGCCGGCTTTCATTGCTTTTTTCGGAACGGTCAGATTGGGTGCCGGACAATATTTCAGGATATTGTCAAGCAATGTGCCGGTTCCGACATTTGTGAAGGCTGATACTGCATATACCGGGAATAACTGACGGGTTCGAATCGCTTCAATAATACCTTTTGATAATTCTTCTTCAGTCAATTCACCGGCCTCGAAATATTTTTCCAGTAATTCTTCATCGGATTCCGCAACAGCTTCAACCAGTTCTTCTCTTAGGGTTTCAACTCTGTCTTTGATATCGCCGGTAAGTTCTTCCGATGACATTTTGCCTTTGCCGTCAACCGTGTAGGTAAAGATTTTTTGGCTGATCACATCGGCAACTTTGGAAAAAGCCGCGCCATGATTGACCGGAATCATAAAAGGAACGACAGCATTGCCATATAGATTTTTCAATTCTTCAACAATTTTATCAAAGTCCGCTTTTTCCCGATCCAGGTGATTAACAACAAAAGAGACAGCAATATTATCATCTTTTGCATAATTATAGACCAGGTCAGTGCCGACTTCACAACCGGTTTCGGCATGAACACAGATCATTCCCATGTCCGCCACCCGGGTGGCGCCCACGGCTTCACCTATAAAATCAAGATAGCCGGGAGTATCGATCATATTAATTTTGTTTTTTTTGTGTTCAGCAAATAATACAGTAGAATTTATCGAATGTTTTTTCTCTTTTTCTATTTCTGTATAATCTGATTTTGTGTTTCCATCATCAATTCTACCCAGTTTGGTTGTCGCGCCTGTGTAATGCAAAATACCTTCAACCAAAGAAGTTTTTCCTGATGCAGCGTGTCCTAGTAATGCAATGTTTCTGATTTCGTTTGTTTCAAATTCTTTCAAAATAGAACCCTCCTAAGTTCAAATTAGTGTGAATGAATAAATTTATCTCTTAATATATTACCTAAATAATTTTCTTTGAAATCCTTATAAATTTCAATGAATTCCGGTTGTAAAAAATGGGGTAGTTTTTTTTGTGCATAATCTTTTATTTCTTGTTTTTCCAGCTTTTCTTCCTCATTTGGAATAATGCAAAATTTAATATTATCATCCTTTTCACCAAGAAGTTTCATAACATGGATACGATTTATTTTTGGGTGTTGTATAATCACATCTTCAATGTCTGTGGGAAAAATAGTAAATCCCTTTTTGTGAATTGCATTGCTTTTGCGGTCGATAAAATGGAAATAACCTTCATGGTCTTTGCGAACCAGATCGCCGGTGGCAAACCAGCGGTTGTGCCTGTTTTTGTTGCGGTCGGAATTGTAATAGGAAATCAGGTTGGAATCCGATTGAATATGTAATTCTCCAACTTTTCCGGTGGGTAATTCCACTTTCATAGGATTCATGACTTTCATTTCCGCGCCGGGAATCGCTTTTCCCAGCGAAGATGGAATCACATTATCGCGAATAGAATTAAAACTCACAACCATTGATTCCGTTAATCCGTATCCCTGTAACAGGTTCGCCTGGTACTTACTGCGCCAGTGATTAACGGTATCAAGATCAATCGGGCTGTTTAGGGAGAGAGCAAATTTTAAATTTTTTAAGTAAGTATTATTTTCGTGATTGACCATTCTTCGAAGAATTAACGGCACACCGGCAAATAAATTCACCTGCTGATCTTTTATCGTCTGCAGGATTGACCCTGGGTTTTTCTCTTTTGGTATAGAGATCGTTCCACTTGAAATAATGGCCAGGGAGATAACCAAAACCAGTGATATGTAATTTGCAAAATCAGGATATCCCAAAAAAGTAAGGCTTTTCTGATTATTAATAATTTTAAAACATGACAGCGCATTACTGACCAGGCTTTTGTGAGAGTGGAGAACATTTTTTGGATTTCCGGTTGTGCCGGAGGTAAACATTATGATAGAAGGATTTTCCGGATTCAGAAAGGGAATTCTTAGCTCCGGATTATGATTGCTTTCTGTTAATGTTGTATAACTGACTTCACTATTCTCTTCTGCGCCAATAACTATTTTTTCAACTTTGCTGTGTTTGCGGTTGACGATATCCCGGTATTTTTCATGAAAAATTATTTTGGACAGATTCAGACCTGACATTTTTTGCAGCAGCAGTTCTTCTTCAAGATTGGGTGAAAATAAAACCGCAATATCTGAGTTTTTCTGGATAGCCAGAAAACTGATAATGAATTCCGGAGAATCATCCAGTAATAATCCAATATACTGCTGTTTTTGTTTGGGTTTATACAAGTTGGCGGAAAGATTATTAACCCGGTTGGCAATAGTTTTATAGGTATATTCCTCACCTGCATGTTTTATGAAAACTTTATTGGGGTTTGTATATTTATTTTCAGATAAGTATTGAATTAAATCTTTCATGCCTGACAATCTAATATTTCAAATAATTTACGGCTGACCATTTTAATAAATTTGTCTTTATTAATCAAGTTATTTACATCTAAATTTGAATAAAAGTTAATACAATTTTTAAGAATTTATTACTAATATGAATTGTCCCCTGATTTTTCTTCAAATTTAAGATGATATTTGGAGTTTATGAGACCGACCGGCAATAAGAAAGGAACGGTTTTTGATAGTTATCATTCTGATTTTTTATTATTTGAATCTGAATCCATTCTTATTTTCTAGAATTGGGGAGTATAATGACCACAAATAATCTGCAAAATATTTTAGTTGTAGATGATGATCCGAAAATACTTGAGTTATTTAAATATTTTTTGGCTAAACATAATTTTAATCCCATCCTGGTAGAAAATGCCGGGGAGGCACTGGATTATTTTAATAATCACCCGATCGACCTGGTGCTTTTAGATGTCGTAATGCCTAAAATAGGCGGTCGTGAAATTTGTCAAAAAATCAGAAAAATATCAGATGTCCCCATTATCTTCATTTCTGCGCTATCCGACATAGAAGATAAGGTGAAAGCCTTTGAAGTGGGCGGCAATGATTATATTACCAAACCTTTTTTAGAGAGAGAAATACTCTACCGGATCAATATGCATCTGAAGATGTATGAAAATCAGAAAAAACTAAAAGAAACAAAAGAGGAATATGAACGGATATTAAACTCAATGCGGGAAGCCTATTTCAAGGCTGATCCACAAGGAAATATTTCTGTTAAATCACCGTCATTAAAATCCATCCTTAATACTTCCGATAAAAAATTAAAGAATATTTACGACTACTTTTTAAAAGAAGAGCAGAAAAGTAAATTTCAGGCATTATTAAAAAGAAATAAGCAGGTCAATAATCTGGAAGTTTGCATGAAGCCCGAAAATGGTTCCGCCATTACAACCTCGATAAGTGCGAATTTGCTCGATAATGATTGCTTTGAAGCATTTTTGATCAATGTGACAGAGCAAAAAAAACAGGAAGCGGAAATTAAGCGGCGCGCGCGGTACAGTAAGTTTATAACGCAAATTGGGAAAAGGATTACCGAGAAGCTGGAAATAAATTCCCTGCTAAAGGAAATTGTTAATTCCATTTATGAAATATTTAAATTTGACGGGGTAATGCTTTTTTTTAAAGAAGATGCAAAATCCATTCGCCTGGCCAAAATGGCGGGAAACTATAAGAATATATTTACTGAAGACCTTTGCTTAAATATTGAACAGGGGCTGATTGGAAAAGCCATAAAAACCAATCGGATTATTTACTCTAACAATGTGGAAGAAAATGATGAATACCTGCGCTATGATACGGAGGAAACAAAATCTGAATTGGTGATGCCCTTTGGATATGACGGTGAGATCGTCGGCGTTATCGACATTCAGAGCAAACAGAAAAATTCCTTTGATGACTTTGATCTGGAACTCATGGAAAACCTCAGCGCTGAAATCGGCGCTGCCGTGAAAAATGCCACACTATATAAAAAAGTTCAGAATGCGCTTATCAACCGGAAATATGCCGAACAGCTAAAACAGGAGGCCAGAAATAATTATTACAATCTTTTCCATTCCCTACCGGACCCGGTATTTGTGATTGATCCCAAAACTTACAAAATCCAAAAATTCAATCAAAAGAGCCTCGATTATTTCGGCTACACTGCGGATGAGATGCAAAATCTTCCTTTTAAAACCTTTTACTCCGATGATGCCTTTACTGTTTTTAAGAATAATATCAATGAATGGAATAAGCATAATTTCCTGACACAGATTAAACTTAAAAATAATCTTGAACGGGAAGTCATGATCCATACCAAGCGGTTTAAAGTCAATGATAGTGACTACTTAATTGCAATTTTTCATGATCTGCAAAAATTGAAACAAATCGAGAGAAATTTCAACAAAACAAAAAAAGAACTGGAAAAGAAAAATGACGAATTAGAGCGCAGTCAGGAATTGTTGATGAAAAAAATGATTGAATTGAAGAAAACCCAAAAACATGCGGAAAAATCAAAGCGTGAACTTGAGATCATTAACCATCAACTGGAAGAATCAATTGAAAATTCCAATCGTCTGGCCATGGAAGCGGAATATGCAAATGTTGCAAAATCTGAATTCCTTTCCAATATGAGTCATGAAATCCGGACGCCCATGAATGGTATAATTGGTATGGGAAGCATACTGCTGGAAACTTCCCTGAACGGTGAACAGGAAGAATATGTACGCACCATAACCAATAGCGCGGAAGCCTTATTGTCAATTATTAATGATATTCTGGATTTTTCAAAAATTGAAGCCAATAAAATCGTCATTGAGGAAGAATCATTCAATCTGATCGAATTTTTAGAAGAGTTGTCTCTGATTTTTACCATTCGCGCTACGGAAAACAATCTGTATTTCACCTCTGATATCGGGAATGATGTTCCGGAATTCATTGTCGGAGATATTACGCGGTTGCGGCAGATTTTGACCAATATTTTGGGTAATGCCACAAAATTTACCGAAAAGGGCGGCATTGAATTTAATATTCGCCTCGTTAACCAATACAGAAGCGGTAAAATACAATTGGAATTCGAAATAAAAGATACCGGTGTTGGCATTCCGCAATCCAAATTATTAAAGATTTTCAATTCTTTTGAGCAGGCCGATAGTTCCACCACAAGAAAATATGGCGGTACCGGTCTGGGGCTGCATATATCCCGTAGTTTGGTACAGTTGATGGGCGGTGAAATCACTGTGGAGAGTGAAGAAAATACCGGCTCGATATTCAGATGTGTGATTCCTTTTAAGCGATCGCGGGAAATAAAGAGAACATCTTCGCAGCCATCGGAAAGAAGCCGGGCCATTAATAATCGCAATAAATACAATATTTTGATCGCTGAAGATAATAAAACAAATCAACTGGTTACTTTGAATATGGTCCAAAAACTTGGGTATAACGGTGATATCGCCGGCAATGGCGTTGAAGTATTGACGAAAATAATGGAAAAAGAATATGACCTGATCCTGATGGATATCAAAATGCCCGGGATGGATGGAGAAAAAACAACAAAAGAAATCCGGAATAATTCCAAATACCAAAAATATAAACAAATTCCCATTGTCGCATTGACTGCCCATGCCAATAAAAGCGATAAAGAAGATTTTGTTAATGCCGGGATGGATGACTATATCTATAAACCAACCAAAATGGTAATCCTCGATACAACTATCGAAAAACAGTTGCTTAATTCCAGGCACGCCCTGACAATAATAAAAAATGAAAAAAATGCCGGCCAAAAAGAATTAACAGACGTGAAAAGGGAAACCGGCGGAAATTATAAAAGATGTCAAAGCAACAGCCTTGAATATGACAAGTTGCTTGATAAATTTTATGATGATGAGGAAATTGCCCAGGAAATATTATTTATATTTGTTGATGATTTTAAAACAATGCTGGAAGAATTGCGCGAATCAATACCGGAAAAGGATTTTGCCGTAATGTATGAAACCGGCCATAAAATGAAAGGAAGTGCCGGTAACATTGAAGCAAAAAAACTCTATACTGAATGTAAAAAATTCCTGTTTTTCTGTAAAAAAAATAAGTATGACCAATGTCTGGACATTTTCAAAAATATTGAAGAAGAATATGACCATGTCACAAATAATATCAATGCAATTTTAAAGAGTTAGGCGGTGGGTATGATTTTTAATGAAGATGATCTTTTAGAAAAAGTCGGTGGTCTTAAGGAATTAATGACGGAAATGATTAAGATATTCCTGGCTGACAGCCGGCCGGCCCATGATAATGTCAGGCAGGCAATTGCTGACAAGGATTTTGTCAATTTAAGAGAGTATGCCCATGCTGTCAAAGGGTCTGCCATGAGTTTAAGTGCGGAAGATTATTTATCAGTGATTTTGGATATTGAAAAAGCCGGGTATGATGAAAATCCAAATCTGGAAGACCTGGCAATAAAATTTGATGTTGCGTATGAAAAATTAATTAACAAGTTTGAGGAAATACTGGAGAGTAAAAAATGAAAATTTTAATGGCGGAAGATGATTTTACAAGCAGAAAAATACTGCAGATCATATTAGAAAAATATGGTAATCTGGATATTGCTGCAAACGGAGCAGAAGCGGTGAAAGCCGTTAAGTATTCTTATGCTCAGGGTGAACCCTATGATTTCATTTGTCTGGACATAATGATGCCGAAAAAAAGCGGGCAGGAGACCTTAAAGGAAATCAGGGAAATCGAAAAAGAAAATGGGATTTTGGAAGGCGACGGCGCCAAAATCATTATGACCACGGCGCTGGGCGATTCTGTCAATGTAATGGCGGCCTTTCGTGAACAGGCTGACGGATATTTGGTTAAACCGATTTCTGCCACTGATATTAATAATAAAATGCAGGAATTAGGTTTAATCTAAACACCGGAAAAGGCTGAACATGAGTTGGATTAAAAGCGAAGATTTGCTGAATGAAATTGTGTATAATTTACAACACAGGGATTTGATCAAAGCAAAACTGGTGATGGAACATGTTGATCATATCGACAATCATACACAAAAACGGATCATGTATGAACTGAGTAAAGCCGATCCGGAATTTACTATTCCCCTGATAGCTCATGTCATTCAGCACAATAAAGCCTATGTTAATCGTTTCCCCGAGTTGAAAAATGCCCTTTTTCAAAATATTTTACAAAAACCTGCGGTTTTGCTGGAATTGTTAAAACAGGATGTCGAGGAACTCAATATTTATATTGATATGGTTGGCGAGTTGCAGCTTTGCGATGCTGTACCTGTTCTGCTGGACAAACTCGACAGTACCGACAGGTTAGATATTCAGTTGAAAATCATTGAAAATCTGGGCAATATCGGCGATCCGTCACCCGTTCATAAAATTTCCAATTATCTCTACAGTGAGAATCGCAAACTAGTTTTTATTACCATCGAAGCATTGGCAAAAATCGAAACTCAGGAAAGTATGCAGATTTTGGCTAACCGGATGGGCAAAGAAGAAGATGTGGACCTCATTCTGCTGGAAAAATTTGGAGAAGTCCAGGATACAATTTCTCTGCGTAAACTGAATGAAGCCATTCAGTCATATTCTCCGGTACTGCGAAATTTTGCGAAAAATAAAATGGACAAGATCGGAAAAAAGGTTGTCCCGGTCTTGATGGAAAATCTCTACATGCAGGACCCCAATACCCTGGTCCATACCCTGAATATTATCGGTGATCTCGGTGATGAAAGCGCGGTTGTCCCGATTCGCAAAATTATTCAGTCCAATCGTGACCCCAATGTCAGGTTTGCCGCCTATGAAGCCATTGGAAAATTACCCGGTAAAAAGGGGAATTTTGCCCTTGCCAGCGGCCTCTCTGATGACGATGATAATGTCCGGGTCGCCGCCGCCAAGGCCGTTGATACAAAATATGACAATCTGCTGGCGGCGGGCATTCGTAATCTGCTGAATAGTGAAGACGAGGATGCTAAAAATATTATCAAGGTGATTTTGGATGCCCAGGCGGATAATGTGTTCATGGATTTGATCAATGATAATGAATTTTTCATTAAATATGCCATCCAATACCTGAATGAAAAAGTCCACCGTGATACTAAAGAACATTTTTTAACAATGTTGAAAAAAGCCGGTCTTACGAAATTAGTAAATGAACTCTCTGTAAAACCGGTGGAAGAAACGGATGTGCAAAACATTCTGATTTGCGCGGTTGACGATTCCAAATTAATATTAAAAATATATAAATCTGTGCTCCATGATTTGGGTTATGATTCCATGTTGTTTGAAAATCCCCTGGAAGCATTGGACTGGCTAAAGCAACTCAAGCCGGCCATATTATGTACAGATTTGAATATGCCTCAGATGACGGGAATAGAATTGACGAAAGAATTACGCAAGACCTATTCAAAAGCGGAACTGCCGATTGTAATGGTGACCACCCAGGATGACAATCCCGATATGATGGCCGCCAAAAAGGCAGGCGTCAATGACTTTGTTCAGAAACCTTTTAATGCTCCTAAATTACGTGAAGTATTTAGCCAATATATTGATTTAAATGAATAAGAAAAATTTTTTAGTACTGATCGTTGATGATAAGATACTGAACCAAAAGGTATTGTCGGCAATACTGGAGAAAAATAATTTCCGTACGGTTACCGCCTCCAATGGAAAAGAGGCGCGGGAATTTGCGAAAAAATTTCAGCCGGATATAATTTTGCTGGATATAATGATGCCGGTGGAGGATGGGTTTCAGGCCTGTAAAAAATTGAAACAAAATCCTCATACCGCCGATATTCCGGTGATTTTTATTTCCGCCCTGGATGACGCTGAAAATAAAGTGGAAGGATTGTCCATTGGCGGCATTGATTATATCACCAAACCCTTTAATAAGGAAGAAGTGCTGGTACGGGTTCGGAATTATCTGAAACTATACCAAAATTATGAACGAATAATCAAATCACAATCAGAAAAATTGCTACAAATCAAGAATGCCCAAAAAGCAATTCTGGTGGAAAGCAGGGATCTTCCGGAAGCAAAATTTGCTGTAAAATACAAACCGATTCTGGAAGCCGGCGGGGATTTTTATGATGTCTTTGAAACCGGCAATGGTATATATGAGTACTTCCTGGCCGATATCAGTGGACATGACATCGGCGCCAGTTTTGCCACCTCCGCTTTAAAAGCGCTGGTCAGAAATAATTCGTCACAACTATACACAGTAAGTGAAATTACCAATACGATCAATAAGATTTTGTGCACCATATTTAAATCCGGACAACATATCACTGCGGCCTATTTGCGAATTGACCGCAACCGGTTGATTGTTTCCTATATAAATGCTGCCCATCTGCCGGTTTTTTATATTCCCCGGGAGGGTAAAATAAAACAACTGGCATCCAACAATGGTATTATCGGCGCTTTTAAAGATACTCTTTTTATGTCTGATAAAATGGAAATTAAAGAAGGAGACCGTTTTGTATTATTCTCCGATGGATTAGTGGAATCCTTTGCGAATAATAAAATGAGCCGCACAGAGGGAATAGAAAAATTACTGGAAATTATCAATGAGCACCGGGAACAAAATCTTGATAACCTGGTATCGATTATCATGAATGAGATGTTTCTTAATGACCGGAAAGTTGAAGATGATATTGTCGTTCTCGTTACAGAAGTATAAATAACTGGATTAAATGATAAATACTCCTTAGATTGAAAGCATTATGTTACCGGAAGTAAACACAACAAACCCAAATTTTGAGACCTTTCAGAGTTCTGTAGTAGGCTCTATGCAGGAATCAGAACGAATTCGCAAAAAGAAAGAACCCTCCCGCATAAAAAATGTCAAACAGACCAAGAACAAAGATCAATACAGTTCCACTTCAAAAGACACCCTTGAAAAAGATGACACTGCTATTGAGCCGGTTACTAAAAAAGAAAAACGTCAGCAACAAAAACAAACCCGGCATGCCAATATGCATTATGCGGCCAGTGCTTACAATAAGCAGGGGAATCTGAACAAACGCATGAAATCAAAGAAATCAGCGCCCATCGCTGAAATTTAATTCTGTCTCTTCAATACTTCCGCAACTACCCGTTGTCCCAAATTTTCCACACTTTTCAAAACCTCTTTGTTGTCAAAAACCGGCTGTTGCGCGCCCAGTCCCTGATGCCCGGCGGATATTCCGTACATACCATCTCCGACCAGCGTCATTCCGTGAATAAACATCATATCCTGCAAAGCCCGCAAAGTAGTTTCCTGACCGGCATAAGGAGAAGCGCCGACACTGATGGCGGCGCCAATTTTTCCCATGAGTTTATGGTTCGTACGAAGGGCGCGGGTTTTGTCCCAAAAAGCCTTCAGCTGTGCGGAGACAGTACCAAAATATACCGGACTGCCCATAATAATGCCGTCGGCCTGTGATAATAGATCATAGCTTTGATCCAGTTCAGTATTGCCGTAACAGGATTTTGAACAGGGGCTGGAGCAATGAATACAAAAGGGTACTTTCAGATTGAGCATGATTGAATTAACATGGATTATATGTGTATCAAAACCTTTATCTTGTGCAACTTTGAGCGCTATTTTCAATAAAAAGTTAACATTACCTTCCGGCCTGGGACTGCCATTGATCGCAATAATTTTCATGATTCCCTCATTTAATTGTTAATTTTATGTGGAAAAGATAAGAAAAATCGAAAAATATTAAAAATTTTTCTAAAGTTAAAAGTAAAGGCGCCGATAAGGAAAACAGGATCAATCTATTATAACAGGTAAGAAAATGGATTTTTTGATAAACAACATAGAAAATGTAAAAAATACTCAGATGGAATCCATCACGGTGGAGAAGAAAAAAACTGCCGGGAGGGAACAAGCATCTGTCTTGAAAAAAAATGACGAAGTTGTTATTTCAAATGATCTGAAAAAGTTTAACAAAGAACTGAACGAAGCTGATAAATACAAAGAGAGCCTGGAAGAAGCAAAGACATCCAGCCAGGAACAAATCAAAGAATTTCAGGAAAAAGTAAAGAAGAATTCCTATAATTCTGAGCAAGTCAATGATAAAATTGTTTATTCACTTCTGACACTGCCTGCTTTTCAGCGTATCAATTTGACTCCTGCCGGGCAAAATAAACCCGAAACCAAAACTAAAGCCTCGGTCAACAGTGAACTGGAAGAATTGAAAAAAATCCAGCAGGAACTCAGTCAGGGCGAACAGATTGATGAAGTATTGGAAGAGGCGCTGGATTACTTAATGAAATCCCTGATCTCATAGACTTTCAAAAATAAAATCAATTTCTTGATAAATCCTCATTAAAAAGTTAAAATATCAGGCATAATTATAATAAAAGGGGAGATTTTTATGTCTGACAGACAAAATGGGTTACCATCACAAGCCTATGAAAAAATTGATGGGGATCTATACCAGCCTTATATTCCAAAAGACGAAACCATGACGGAGTTTACTTTAAAATCTCTGATCTACGGATCGATTTTTGGAATTTTATTTGGAATGGCCAATGCTTATTTGGGATTACGTTCCGGACTGACGATTTCGACGGCGATACCATTGGCCGTATTGACTGTAGCCGTGGCCAAAATTTTTCAGCGTTGGACCGGGAAAACATCGATACTTGAAAACAATATCACCAAAACAACGGGATCGGCAAGTTCATCATTAGCATCGGGGATCATTTTTACCATACCGGCCATCTTTATGTGGGCTAATGAATCCGGCGAGGTTGACGCGCCGGGACTGCTCAAGGTGACTATGATCGGTCTGGTCGGTGGCTTGATCGGTGTTCTTTTTATGATTCCTTTGCGACGGTTTTTAATTAAAAATGAACATGGCAACCTGCCTTACCCCGAAGGTATTGGCTCGGCTGAAGTCCTGGTGGCTGCTGACAGTGGCGGTACCGGCGCGAAGAATGTATTCTGGGGATTGGGCGTGGGATTTGTTTTTACCTTTCTGATAAAAATTGTCCATCTGTTTAAAGATAATATTTGGGTAAAAATTCCCTTTATCAGGAATGCTCAGGTGGGAATGGATACACAGCCATCACTCCTGGGTGTGGGATATATTTTGGGATTTCGAATTGCCTTGATTATGGTCTCCGGTGGATTGCTTTCTTTTTTGATACTGATTCCGGGACTGACTTATTTCGGTCAACTGATCGGCTATCCGGTAGCTGATAATCTGGAGGTTATGGAGATCTGGAGTAACTACATTCGCTATATCGGCGCCGGTTCGGTGGCCACAGCCGGTTTCATCACCCTGATTAAATCCATTCCGACTATGCTTTCCTCTTTTAAAATTGGTTTTGAGCAATTACGAAAGGCCAAGGAGGGTATAAAAATCGAACGGACTGATGATGATATTTCCCTGAAAGCTGTCTTTATTTCTGTGGGTATCATTACCCTGGTAGCCGCTGTTTTGCCAAATATCTTTGATTTTACCGATTCCATTCTGATGAGACTGCTGGCGGCCTGCTGTGCAACATTATTTGCCTTTTTCTTTACAACGGTTTCGTCCAGGATTGTCGGGCTGGTGGGTGTAACTTCCAATCCCACTTCCGGGATGGTCATCGCGACGCTTGTGCTGACCAGTTTGATATTTATTGGCGTCGGGCTCGAGGGGGTAACAGCAAAAGTCGCCATCATTACTGTCGGTGGAATTGTCGGCTGCGCGGCATCCATTGCCGGTGATACTTCACAGGACCTGAAAGCCGGTTTTCTGCTCGGCGCGACTCCGAAGAAGCAGCAATATGGCGAACTGATCGGTGTGATCACCACGGCCTTTTTTGTTGCCGGAAGTGTCTTGATCCTCGGCAAAGCCCATGGATTTGGTTCTCCTGAACTGCCTGCACCTCAGGCCTCCATGATGAAAATGATCATCGACGGTATGGTGGAACAGAATATTCCCTGGACTTTGGTATTGATCGGTGTCGGTATCACATTGTTTGTGAATTTTGTGCTGAAACTGCCGGCGCTTGCCTTTGCGGTTGGTGTCTATCTGCCGGTGACGACCATGGTGCCGATTTTTATCGGTGGAACCATTCGTAAAGTCATTGAAGACCGGTGCGGTAGTAATTCGGAACTGAAGGAAAAACGCCGGGAAGCCGGTATTCTGTTTGGCGCCGGACTGGTCGGTGGAGACGGATTGATGGGCGTATTAATTGGCTTACTGGTAATTCTTGGAGTTAAACCGGAGATACTGGCTGTGGATTGGGCCGGTAAATTTTCATTCTTCATTGCCGCAATCTGCTTTATCGGATTAGTTTACCTGCTGATTCGTGCTACCAGAGTGAAAAAAGATTAACCTTCAGATAAAATAAATGACTAAAAGAGGCTGCTTCGGTGGCCTTTTTTTTTGTTTATTAATTATTGTAGTATTACCGGTAATACTGGAGGTATATATGAAAACAGTAAGTTTTAAAATTAAGGAAGAGTTCCTTAAAGAAATTGAAACGATTGTGGCAGAAACAAAAGAAACGAAAAGTTCTTTAGTGAAAAAGGCGTTGGCATTTTATATCGATAATTATGACGGCATTATTGCAAAAACAAGAAATGAAGACAAAACTCAGGAATTAATCCCTCACGAAGAGGTGTTGAAAGAATATGGACTCCTGTAAAATTAAATGGGATTCGAAAGATCTGAAATTATTGGTCTCTGCTATCAATACAAGCATAGGCGCTGTGATTATGGATGGATTCAAAATTTTCCGAGTCAATATGATACCATTCTATAGCATCCAGTTTATTTAATTCCACCGCGATATTGCGGACGATATCTTCGACGAACATAGGATTGTCAAAGCCTTTTTCGGTGACGAATTTTTCATCCACCCGTTTCAAAATCGCGTAAACTGGTGATGAGGCGGCATTTTCCGCAATCTCAATTAAGTCTTCAAACCAGATGAAATCTATTACCTTGACTTCAATCGTCACATAGGAACGCTGATTATGGGCGCCGTAATCGGATATTTCTTTGGAGCAGGGACAGACCGATGTGATCGGGACTTTGACCTTAATTATAAATTCTTCCACGTCGCCTTTTAATATTCCGGTATAAGTACACTCATATTCCATCAAAGATCTTATTTTTGAAACCGGGGCAGTTTTTTCGATGAAATAGGGAAAGGTCATCTCCATGTGGGCTTCTTCCGCTTCCAGCCTTTCTTCCATGTCCCGCAGAATATCACTCATTGTGTCAATGTGCAGGCGATTATGATATTTATTCAGTATTTCGATAAACCGGCTCATGTGAGTACCACGGAAATTATGGGGAAGGTTGACATACATATTGATATTACCGATGGTATTTTGAAATTTATTCTCTTTATCCAAAACCGTGATCGGATATTTTACATCTTTTACACCGACTTTATTAATGGGCACATTGCGGGTGTCTGTTTCATTCTGAATATCTTTCATTATTTTTGCCTGAACCCTTCTTTTGTATGTTCAGCGGTGACAATTGTTTTTACATTACCACGGCGATTGAAGTCTCCTTCCACTTTGATCCAGCGGGGATCAATGGTCTTGATCAGATCATCCATGATTTTATTGACCGCTTCTTCATGATAAATACCTTTGTCACGAAAACTGTTGATGTACAGTTTAATGGATTTCAATTCCACGATATATTCGTCGGGAATATAGGTCACATTAATGGTGGCAAAATCGGGATATCCATAAACGGGACACATAGCGGTAAATTCCGGCAGGGAGATAAATACTTCATAATCTCTGTCCGGATATTTATTGGGAATGGGTTCCGGTTTGGCGTTTTCTATAAGTTTCTGGCCTTTTGGCTTATTGGTGTTCATTTTTATGGTTCTCCTGCAATTAATGGTATTTCAATTCCTTTTCAATATCATCAGGGTTTTGTCGATTATCAGTAAAGTTAATGATATAAATATTGTTTATATCGAATTTATAATACATACTGGTTTGTCTTGATATGATACACTTGTGTAGCCCTGGTAATATTTCTGATTTTGGATAGGCGTCAGGAAATATTTTTAATGTTTCTGTTATTTTTTTTAATTCTTTTGCAAATTCTAACTGTATAGTTTTGGTCCATTGGTGCTCTATATCAGTTAGAATTTTTTGTAGTTTAAACTTTGCTATATCTGAAGTAATTATTTTTCGCATTAAATAAGATAATCTGATAAAAATTCTTCAAAGTCAGATGTCTTGCCTTCTTTTATTTCCTTGAGACCTTGTTTAATCTCATTTTGTTGGACAGGTGTTAATTCGTTCCATATATCAATTTCACTACTGCTTTTTATCAGGTGCTTCACGGCTTTTAACAGTTGGGGATTATCAGTTTCCAATATTAATTTAGCTAACTCAATTTTTTCTG
>CAYYMT010000082.1:0-17079 GCA_964472715.1 uncultured bacterium
TCGAAGCAATCGGCCGAAAAAGTCATGAAAATCTGCAAATTCGCAGTTGGAATGAATATCAGGACTGATAGAATACAAAATAAACGCTTCAAAGATTATCACTATGAAGCGTTTATTCTTTTAATAGTTGAGGTTATAATTTCACACAAAATGAGATACGAAAACTATTGTGTTTCTCCCATTGGGTTTGCACCTGGTAAGCAATATCAAGATTGATCATTTTATCTTTTAAAACAATAAATTCCAGCCCGGTGCCAAAACTAAAAATCTCATTATTGCCGGTATACAATTCACGGGAATACCCGCCCCTCAACACCAGGTAATCTCCGATCATTTTTTTCAGCAGAGGCAACTCCATACCGGTGCTGATATAATCTTCCACATCGTCATAGAGAGAAACATTCCAGTCCAGCACGGCCAGAATATCATCAGTGATATATTTAGCATATCCCAGTACCAATTCAGCGGGCAGACTTTCGTCATATTCGCCTTTGGCAGTTTTTACTTCATTCTTACTGTCCCAGGCGATATTATTGATGGCATTACGAAAGATGAGACCGATACGGTCAGACTCGGTGACACGCCAATTCAAAGCGAAGTCCAGCCCATAGCCATTGGAATTGCCGGTCACCTGATGTTCCCCCATTTCATCGATGTAACTGCCGTCATCATTATTCCCGAAATTGGAACTGAAGTACTTGATTCCCAGGCCGAAACTGAGATTTGAAGAAAATTGCAGTTTGTTTAGTCCGGGAATCATGTTTCCTGTGACAGCCGCAACTGTGTAAATACTGGTTTCCGACATAATATCATCGCCGGAACTAACCACCATTTGTCCGACAGCAAAACCTTTATTAAAATTATATACATAGGCAAACTGATTATAATTAATAATATTCCAGAGTTTGACATTGGAAAAAGCCAGTGACAATTTATCTTTTTGCCAATTGATACCAGCCGGATTCCAGGAGGTGGCGTAAGCATTTTCCGCTGCTGCTGTGTAGGCTCCTCCCATACCCATAGCCCGGGCGCCGAAACCAATATCAACAAATGCCGCTTGGACACCGCTCAAATCCCCGGCAACCATAGAACCGGCAGCCATCAAAATTAGACCAATAATAATTAATACTCGCATTTTATCCTCGTGTCTGTTTTTAGTATTTTCAATCATTGTATCACCTGCCTTATTTAATCAGCACTATGGGTTTTAAATATTCTTTTTTATTCGAAGCGTCCTGAACAATCATATGCAGCAGATAGCGTCCGTTTCTCGCCATTTTTTGATCATCGGTGAAACCATCCCAGTAGAGCGTGTTGGTTTCACCGCCCGCAAAATCACCTTTTAAAAGCGCCTGCTTATCAGCGATCGTTCGGACCAATTGTCCTTTTATATTATAGACCTTCGCAGTGACTGAGACATAGCGGCTTTTGTCGGAAGTGAGGGTAAACATAATCTGCAATCCCGTATTATTACCGACAACATCATAGGGTGTAAAGGGATTAGGCGCTAAACGAATGTCCCGCATTCCCAATGGCTGTGAAGCGGCCACAACACCATACTCATGCCAGTCGGGAATTTCACCCAGTGTAAGATTCTTTTGCGACATTGCTTTCGCTAAATCCTCTTCACCGATAATTACCCAGGCCAGATCATTGTTATTCCAGAAAGCAATTTTACCGGTTTCTGTTTCCAACTGAAAACTGAGCCCCGGCATCTGATTGAATGCACTGGCCGATTTATCACTGTTTATTTTATATATTTTACTTTCCAGCTGGTCTTCAATCCCTTTGTCCTTGATGGCAGGGATTTGTTCAATTTTCGATAGAAAAATCTTAGCAGTGCCCTGCCCTTTCAGCATGTTCGCCGGTAAATTTAATTGACATTCATCACCACTGGTAATGACGCTACTTCCGGCTCCGGGTATAATTTCCTGATAAACAGATGTGTTTTTCGTCATAGTTATGGTTGTATCATTATTTCTGTCCGTCGCTGATACAACAATGTCAATATTACCAATAAAGAGTGAATCAGGATAATATCGTAAACCGCCATCCTCTTTTACCAAAATTCCTTTTACTGAGTCGATAGGTTCCCAGTCAATCGGCATGGTCATTTTCAAGCCGCTGTCACTGATCGCACTGACGTTAAAGAAGGCCGACATTCGATTCGATAATTCCTCCGGGCCACTGATATTCAGTTTGCTGAGCTTCATTTGTTTTACTTCTATTGATGTAGTGATATTCATATAAACATTATCCAAATTGACCAATGCCTTAATCTCACCTTTTTGTTCTGTTCCCGACGCTTTGAACATTATTTTTGTTTTCTGATCCTCTAGCGGCACTAAAGTTCCTAACTCATTGCTGGATAGCGACCATTCCACATCACCTCTTTCTTCCAGTTCGGGATTCAGAATATTTCCCGCGTCGTCTTTAATCGTCAACTCAAACATTGTACAATCATTTACGGCAAATCGCGGCGTAACCGGGGACAATGCTGAATACCGGGCTGCAATTACACCTTCCGAAGAAAATTCTAAGATGAATGGGTTATCGGCATTATTATAATAAATACCGTCCTTCTTTGAAACTTTGACATAAAATATGGTCGGGGTGCTAAATTCACCTTCAATATTAGCAACTTCTCCATTGGGTATTTCATTACTCCCCGATGTCCATACTGATCCACTATTCCCTTGCTCATCATCATAAAAAACCTGAATATGACCAAACTCAGGGCTCACCTGAAAAATGACTTTCACCGGTTCACCGACACTAAAGGTTTTTATTTGAGAATTATCGAATTTTATTGCCATATCCATTGTTATTGCTGTATCCGCCAAATTGCTTAATGTAATATCAAAAGGTAAGGGGTTGATATAATGCACAGTACCCACAGGACTTTTATTGATATCGACCGTAATAGGAGTTTGCGTGTGAAAAACGGAGTCGGTTTGTACCTTACCGGTTTCATCAGACATAAATGTGCCGGAGTATCCATCGCTTGATATTTTAACACGCGTATCAGCCAGAGGATCACTACCATTTTCTGTTATAAACATCGTGATACTGCTGAGGATGTAATCAAATTGATAATTGAATTCAAAACTTTCACCGCTTTCCGGTTCTATAATATCACTCACCGTAGAAAACACCTCGTCTCCATACCCGGCGGTTACTTTTAATCTGTAATTTCCGCTCGCAATATTATTGATATTATATTTTCCGGATTGATTGGTAATAACAGAATCTATGAGGCTGTTATTGTCGGTAGGCAGTAAATAAAGTTTTGCAAAGGAAAGATCATGAATTTCCTCACTATCCAGAATCGTTATCTGCCCTGAAATATTAGCCTGGTTTGGATTATAGCGAAAGTATAAGGGTGCTAATGCCGTATCCTGCCCGATAGAGATGTGGATATTGTCGATTAGTTTTGTAAAAAGAATAGTATCACTATCTTCTATGAACTGACTTTCAATAAAGAGTTTATATGTTCCGGGATCTATATTTTCAATTTTGTAGCTAGATTCATTTTCTAATATCGTTTTCCCTTTTAAAGTCATATTCTTTGAAAATAAACTAATTTCACTTTTTTGTAATGAAACCGAGTCAACATCCGCATTTTCTAATATTAAAAAGATTTCACCTTCCAATGATGCTGGATTCTGTTTGATATATATGTCTCTCTGAATGTTATTAATTGAATTAGATAATACAATATCAGCATATTCCGGTTTATAATTCATTTTTGTTACCACCATTTTAAATTCTCCGGATCGGCCTGTTATTGCTGCATACTCTCCACTTTCATTGGAATAAGTAGTAATTGTTGTATCTGAATTATAAACTTCAATTTTGGAATTTTCAATTGGTGAATTATCAAAATTTAATACCCTGCCAAAAACTAAAAATTCTTTTGCCTCTAATTCAAAATCAATTGTTGCCGGTGACGTAATTCCATTGGTCAGAGTAACTACTTTTGGACCGACATTGTTATATGCGGAATGGGTTGCACTGATTGTATAATCACCATCATTCACATTTTCAAATAAATAACTACCACTTGTACTTGATTTTGCAGTATCGACAGCAGTTCCATTTTTAAGCAAAACAATTGAAGCTTCATTAATGCCATAATTTGTTTTCTCATCTAATACTGTACCGGAGATTGAACTTTTAGAAAAAGATAATGTAAAGGGTTCTAAATTTACTTGCGTTCCAGTTTTAACATCCAGTGTTCGGCTGTTTTCGTTAACGTTAAATCCTTCTAATTGAGCTGATATTAAATATGCACCTCTTCTTAAACCTTTTATAGCATATTCACCATACCCGTTTGTGGTTCCCCTTAAAACATTACCGGTATTTAAATTCTCTAAAATAATATTTACACCTGCTTTACCAACGTTATTATAGGTCACTATTCCTTCCACTACTCCGGAAACCTGCAATTCAAGAACTTCAAATATTGAAGTGTCCGATGATATATTTACTGGCTTAATTAATGATACCAGGCTTTTATCTTCACTGTTCGCCCACATGTTATAGTATCCCGATAAACCTTCCAGTTTAAAAGCTCCCAGATCATTACAAACAGCCGACAAAGTATATCCATTCAGGTTTCGGGCAAAGACTTTTGCATTTGCCTGAAAAACTGAATTATATTTTACAGTCCCAACAATAGCATTGCCTACCATATCTAAAGTTTTAACTATTTCATTTGTACTTTGATTAAATTCTACGATACTTGTATCAGCAAGAAAGCCTGTTTTTTCAAATACTATTTTATATTCTTTGCCATACACTAAATTTGAAAACTCAAAAGCTCCGGAATTACTTGTCGTATCATGACCAATTATTTGATTGTCTTCGACAATTGCGATTTGAACATTTTCAAGAGCAACTATATCATCTGTTTCTGTATAAACATATCCTGCAAGCGTATTTTCTAAAGGAACTAATTCCACATTCTCGACAAGATTTTGAAAATCTGTTAAATTCAAACTGGTATTAATTTTTTCATACCCAGGTTTCGAATAACTCAGACTATAATTGCCTCCATATAAACTTTGAAATTCATATTTACCGTCATGCTTTGTAATATAATCAGTATCTTCTTCGCCTTTTAAGTTTATTTCAACATTTTCCAGTTCAACGCCTGTTTCAGAATCGATTACAATGCCACTAACAGAAGAACTATGTATGCCAATAACCAGATCGTGGTTTACATCTGTATCTGCAATATCCAGTATTTGAATATCATTTTCATAATCTTTATCATCAAACTTAGTACTAATTGATGTTTTTGTATAAGTAATAACAGTATCTGTGAAACTAAACTCTCCGTTTAGATTGGTTTTTGTAGTTATACTTTGTTGATCATTAACCAAATAAATATTACTATTTGCGATTCTGTTATTATTACTATCATTCAATACTCCGGTTACAGATACAGGTGCAGCATATTCTAATTCTATATCTCTTGTCTCAGTTTCTCTTTCATTCAGTTCAAAAGTAATATTATCGGTTTTATAAGAATTTTTATTTATTGTTAATGAATATGTCCCGGCAGTCAGATAGTTAAAATTGTATTCTCCGGAAACACCACTTGAAGTTGACCAACTCTTTCCGGTGGTAATATTTTCAGCAGTGATGGCGGCACCTACAACCGGTTTACTGGTGCCAAATTCTGTTATTAAACCTGTTATTTTTCCATCATTAATTTGAATCGTTAATGTTCCAACATTTAAATCATTTTCTTCAATATAAACAGAATTTTTTATATCTTCCCATCCTTGCTGATTACTTTTTGTAGATAATTCATAACTGGTATATGGCGCTAAATTTGATATTTTGAAACTGCCATCACTTTCTGTCCTGGATTGTCCTCTGGCAATGTTGGAATTGATAATTACTAAAATATCACTTAATGAATTACCACTTTGATCTACTATTTTACCTGAAACTACCTGATTATTTGATAAAAGCATTAAATCATCAATAGTTTTATCTTTGGCGTCTAAATAAACAGAATCAATCTCAACATCCTTGTAACCGGATTTTACTACAGAGATGCCATAAGAATTCTCTTGAACCAGACCATCAATCCTAAAACTACCATCAGCTCCGCTTCGGCCGCTTCCGGTAAAACCAGCCGGACTCATAAGTGTAATTTCAGCATCTTTTAAACCAATTATATTTCCATTTTCTGAAGTGATGACCTTTCCTGACAGACTTGCATCAGACGCAATCATATCAAATTCAATTGATTTTTCATAATTAGATTCAAAATTTATAATTTTAGTTTCTGCAAAATAATTACGTTTACTGGCAGAAATTTTATAATAGTTATCAACAACTAGCCCCAGAATTACAGTTTCACCTAAATTATTCGTAACCCCTGTGAAGTTTCTTCCTGATGCCTGGTCTTCTACATTTACCGTGACATCTTCCAAAGCCGTCCCGTCACTAAATACTGAAACATTTAAAATTCCGCCATTAGCAACCATTTTGATATCTTTTGTAATGGTAGCACCAAAAGGTATTGAAACTTCTGTTAGTTCAAATTTTTCATATCCATCTTTTTCAGTGATAATTGTATAATTGCCAGGTAAAAGACCTGTTATTCTGAAATTACCCTCTGAATCTGTTTTATTCGTGCTACCTCCTCCTAAATTTCTATTTGCTGTTACAGTAACATTTTCTATTTCAGTATTATTGTTGTCAACTATTTTTCCCGTTAGACCAGAGAAATTTTCTTTAATTATAAAATTAACCGTGTCTTGTTGATTTGGAAGTACGGCAATGGTACTATCAGCAGATTCGTATCCTAACTTTTCTATTTCCATGATATAATCACCATAATCAAGATCAATGGAATATTTACCATTTATATCACTGGTGGTACTATAACTATTTTCGTCATTGTATATAGAAATTTTTGCTTCCTTAATATTTTTACTATTTTGATCAAATATTTTACCGACTATTCGTGAGGTTAAATTTTCCAATACAAGTGTATAATTATTATCACTCCCCGGCATCAACTCATCGGTCATAACCGTCGCTGTTCCGGAGCCTGATTTTTGGGCCATTATTTCATAGGCATGCCCGGGTGTCACATTGATATTTAATTGTCCGGATGCATTGGTTACGGTACTGTAGATATTGGTCGGATCGCTCTGGTCGGTGATTGTAATGGAGACCGCTCTCAGATTCACATCATTTTCACTCTTGGCAACACCGGTAATTGTGGCAATGTTTTCAATCAGAGAGATGTTCTTATTTTGATAATTCTGTCCAGCCAGTACATTAAGCGTCAGTGAATCCTGGCATATAAAATTAGATTTATCCGCCCAAATTGTATAATTACCGGGCAGCAAATTCAGTTCAAAACCACCGTTGGCATCAGATTTATCTTCGGAAATACTGACTTTATTCCCACTGTCAAGCCGTTTATATCCTTTGATTGCTGCATTTACAACATTAGTCCCTGCATACTGTACTTTGCCAGACACAACACTGGCATTCGGCGCCATAGAAAAATTGATATTATCCACCGTTTGTCCGGCACCAACGGATACAGTTTTTGTTTCGCCACTGGAATATCCGGTTTTACTGGCGTTGACTTCATAGGTACCGGGAGATACTGACAAAGAATAGCGACCCAAATCATTAGTTATCACCTCATCAGCCCCATTGGAAACGGTAACATTTTTTAATCCGGTATTTCCATCGGAAATTTTTCCTTCAATAAAACTTTCATTTGGCGTCAACATAAAATCAAAACCGTCAAGAGTTTCCCCCACAGAGAGATTTAAAACATGGCTGTTTTGTGAAGTGTAATTCGACAAGGAAGCCGTTAAATTATAATCACCCGACGGCAAGTTGATTGAATAATTCCCATAACTGTCGGTTGTGGTCTGTACCGGAGAACCCGAAGGAGGCGTTGCAGTAATTGTCACATCTTCCAGGCCAACAGAACTATTATTGGCATTTCCGGAGACAATATTTGCTCTTGGCGTAAGCACAATATCATTAAGGGTAATTAAATCCGATGATGAAGATGAAATTTCCATTACAGGGTCCGGTGGCGAAGTATATCCACTTTTCTCAGTATGGATTGTCCAGGTTCCAAAACTGATCCCTTTGAAAGTAAAATTTCCACTGGCATTGGTTATTTTCTGTATCGATACATTACCGCTTTTTGCAGTTACATCCACACTTTTTAACGGAGCTCCGGAAGTGTTAATCACTGCTCCGGTTAAGTCTTTTTCATTTTTTACCAACTTGAGATTGTCTAATTGAAGATTTGCTCCTCCTGTAATATTTTTTCCCAGGGGATTACCTGCTGTGTAGCCTTCTTTTGAGGCCGAAATTGTCCAGTATCCCGGCGTCACGTATAGGGAATAACTTCCGGCATTAGCGGTTGCGGTACGCTCTTCGCCATCCTCATTGACTGCTTTTACTTTCGCATTACTGACAAAAACACCTTTCCCGTCAACAACATTTCCATAGATCGAAGCAGGCGAAGAATCAAGGTATAAGTCAACTCTTTTGGTTGTATTTTGGACAACATCAACAGTATCTTTTAATGTTTCATACCCTTCTTTATCAGCAGTCAGCACATAGGAACCGACAGGCAATGTTTTAGTAATTTGCCCATTACTTCCCAGCAACAGCGGTGCTTCTTCACTGGTACCATCGATCGGATCTATTTCTACAGTTGCATAGGATAATGTGACATTATCATTGTTTCTGACAAAAATATTAAGTGTACCATCGACGATACGATAGGAAAATTCAAAGACTTCACTGACAGCACTGTTATCATCATCATTGGTAGCAATAATTTTCCAGGTGTAATTGGCATTAACCAGGACATTCCTGGCCGAAAAATCAATGAATGTATTGGTTGTTGTTTTATTAAAAACTGTATATTTGACTTCACTGCCGTCTTCCATCCTGATCTCAGATAAAAATATTTCATAGACCATGGCATTTTCAACTTCGCTCCATTCAAAGGTAATATTTTCATCGCCATTTATAAAAGTTGTATCATTTATCTCGGTGTTTGCCGGGCTAATAAGGGTCGGCGGATCCATCGGCGTATCAGTTTCAAAGGTAAACTCCTGGGGTTGGGTCACAACGTCTGATGAATATGCAATTGCATTGCCATAATTATTGACCACGATCCAGTTATATTGAATACCAGACACAATCGGAGGCGGTGAGAGTTTTGAGTATCCCGACGGATCAGGTGCGCCGTATTCTATCGAAGTATTCGGCGTAATCGCCTGCCAGATGGCCTGCGCCCCGGTGACCTGCAAATTGCCCTGGGCATCCTCTTCGATGACGAATGGATTGTCTGATACAACAATATGATAATAGGGCACACCGGTATTGGGTTGCCAGTTAAAAGTTGGCACCGGGTCGGTGATTGCCCCGACCGGCTGCACCATTTGAACCCCTCTTTCAGATTCTATAATCAACCGAAATTCTGCGGACACTATATCTTTTGAAGAATTTGCTACCACACAGTAATAACTGCCGACGCCTAATCCCAATTGAGATGGTGTCTTATTTATGGAACCGGTTCCGGATACATTCAGATTGCTGTAATTTGATAAATTCCTGCCACCCGGAGATTCCGAATAATAAAGATTACATGTTTCACCGGTTGGCTGCCAACTGATCGTCAGGGTTTCATAACTTTTATAAAAATCCAGTGGAATTGCCGTCAAAACCAGATCATTCCCAAGGTTATTCTGATTATCCAACACATCAGTATTTATTTTTCCTAATCCCGTAAAATTTAAGGTTTCAGCATACGCACGGGTAGTAATCACGCTTAATAAGAGTATAATTATCAGATATTTCGTCCGTTTTTTAATAAAATTCATGGTTATCTCCGGAATAAATATTATTTGTTTTAAAAACTATAGGTGATATTCGTTCTCAAAAATGGTCCGGGTACACTGATCAGCCCAAGATCACATTTAATATTGTCACTTATACTGAAGCGTAGGTTGGTAGAGAAGGAACCTCCAATTACCGTCCCCTCTTTATTCCCCATTGGTTCACCGTCACTATCTGTTAGTCCTTCAAACAAAAGATCACCAAGGATTATCTGTCCGCCCATGGAAAAAATACCGAATCCCATTCCAAATTTTAATGTATGATTAGGTTTATGGATTATTTTGTAATCTTTATGGGTCGTGTCTGCAAAAGACACAAATTCATTGCCTGCTTTTTCCTGGCCGTCCTCAAAAACATCGCACTTGTAGTGAAGTGAAAACTCACCAATATTTTTTTCATAAGCGAATATTCCGGTGAACCAATTTTTCTGATATCCAACTGATAATCCCACTTTTCCCGGGTACTCAAAGGTTAAATAATTACTTTCATAAACTGTTTTATTCGTATAGGTGATTTGTGATGGCTTCAATTGATTTAAATCAAACATCTCTTCTCCGGCGGCTTCATCATAATCGAGGTTTAATGCTCCCAGGTCATGTTGGATGATTTCCAGATCGCCGTCCATTTTCATTCGACCATTGCCAATAAATGTAAGATCGAAATAATAATTTTCCACAGGATGGTAACTAACTCCTAATTTAGGACGTACCATTTTTTTTGAAAAACCACTTTCAATATTAATGTTCATTGAATTGCGGTAATCTGCTGACGGATCATTAAACGCGGCGGTAATATCAGCGGAACCACCAGTTTGTCGAATTATGCCGTCAATCAGGGTTTCTTCGCTAATATCTATATCCGCAGCAAGTACATTGATTCCAATACCAACACTATATCGGTCGTCTAAAAACCCTTTACCCCAAACAAAATCGGCAGTATGATATTTCATTCTCATATTGATCAATGCTTCCACAGCCAGTGGCACAATCGTCTTTTCTTCGTGACTATCGCCACCTTCGTCAACAATACTGATATCAGAAGCCTGAAAAGAAAGGCCATTGATCACGCCATTTATATTTAAGTCAAACAAACTGTTATAACTCATTCCCAGATTGCCATATTGCTTTAAATTCCAGATCACTGATAAACTATTTATTTTTGCAGGCTGCCCGGTTATCATTTCCACACCCGGATATACCGGTTGTAAATCTGCTGATTTCATATCGGCAATAGCGTCATCGACTGTCGTGTTGATCTTATCCTGAAAACCACCATAAAGATTTCCAATATTCATCATGACCGGCGGCAAAAATTCTATTTCAAAATAATTATCTTTAAGATAGCCAATTGAGGCGGGATTATTTCCAATCATTGCCGGTGATGCCAGCATGGAACTCGGACTGTTCCCATAAGAGGCGATTCTGGCATTTGTGCCGGTTAAAAGATTCGTGTTTAACCGAACATTGAAATAATGATTTCCCCCGATAAAGGATGTTATTTCATTTTCAGCAAAACTCATCGAGCATAGTAATATTAAGATGAGAAATACTTTTTTGCTCATAAAATTGAAAGTAAGAGATGCCATATGTGCTCCTAATTTTATAAAGATAATACTAGTTTAAATAAAAATTATTTTAAAGCAAAAATTTATTTTTATTTTTTTCAAAATAATACTTTACAGATATCTTAATGATCTATATTTTCAGGCAATATTTCACTTCTGAAGTACATCCTTGTGGCCTGAAATATTTATCGCAACTTGTTCCGTTTTTTTGCTTTAGAGGATAATTCTCGTCATAAATGGGAAGGATTGTAACAATATCAGAAAAAACCAGGAAAATTATCATCTACAAGAGGAGGGCCATACCTGATGAGTGACTATTTATCCTACCCTCAATATTCGACTCTATTGGTTGCAAATTTCGTATAGTAATCTGAACGCAGCCTGCAATTATTTCCGAAAAATCATATAAATTATTATAATATCCGCCCGACCTATATTTTATTCATCCCGATGTACGGTATGAGGAGAAAAAGCCGGAATACAAACCGAAATATACTCGGCTCCTTCAGAATGAGGTGTACTGTATCTGATCCATTCATTTTTACGGGCAATAAACATTTCACCGGCTTTGATCTCGTAATTTTCATTTTTTGTCTCGATTTTGATAGCACCTTTGAGTACATAGGTATATTCTTCGAATTCCGGTGTCTGTCCGGGTTCTGACCACCCAGCTACAGCCTTCATTTTTGCTATACTGATGTTTGCTGAGTTTGTATTTATCTTACCTATAAATTCCTCAATGATTTTATCATCACCATCGGGAGTCATTATTCGAGTGGGTTTCTTAATAATTTTCATAAATATTTTCCTTCCAGCCCATTATGTTTTTTCAGGACATTGGCAGCATTCAGATGATAGTTTTGATTTGCCAAATCCAATGCTGTTAATCCATCATCATTTTTTCCATTTGGATCAGCACCATTTTGCAACAAAATTTCAAGTGCTTCAAGTTGCCCGTTGTCCAGTGTATTTATTGCATATTCCCATTTGGGTTCTATTTCACAAATTCCGGCAACCGGACTATTTCCCCATTGGTCAGTTGTATTTATATCCGCACCTGCTCTGATTAACATTGCCAGACATTCCGGCTGTCCCTGCCAGGCAGCAATATACAGGGCTGTCATGCCAAATTCATTTCTTAATTCCAGATTTGCACCGTTTTCAACCAATATTTTTAAAGCAGCGACACTTCCCTGGACAGCAGCGGTCATCAAAGAAGTTTCCTCCAGGTAATCACCGACATAATTGACATCTGCTTCTTCATGAATGGCCTCCTGAACCATTGACGCAATATTTCCGCAGGATGCAGTCATTAATTTCTCATTGACATCGATAAAAGTCGCACCGTTGTTAAGAAGAATCTTCGCGCTATCAATTCTTCCAATTTCACAGACTAATCCCAGAATACTTTTCCCGTGTTCACATCGCTGATTCAAATCGGCACCCTGTTCTATTAATTCTACAAGTTCATCAACCTTACCAAATTTAGCAACACGGATCAGATCCTTTATATCCCGCATAATTCAGACCTTTTATAACAGATCACTGGCTAATTCCGCCAATTCAGACCGTTCACCTTTTTCGAGATTGATGTGGGCGTAAAGTTTCTGTCCTTTCATCTTATCAATCAAATATACCAGGCCATTGGAATGAGTATCGAGATAAGGATGATCAATTTGAAAAATATCTCCGGTGAAAATCAATTTCGTATCCTCGCCGGCGCGGGTAATGATGGTTTTGATTTCCAGTGGCGTCAGGTTCTGCGCCTCATCAACAATGAAAAATATTTTCACAAGACTGCGGCCACGAATATAGGAAAGGGGGGAAATTTTTAATTTTTCTTTCTCCAGCAGATCATCGATCAATTTTGCCCGTTTGTCATTATCCGGAAATTGATTTTTAATGACGCCGAGATTATCATAGAGTGGTTGCATATAGGGCCGGATTTTTGACTCCACATCACCGGGCAAAAAACCAATATCCTTATTGCTCAGGGGAACAATCGGCCGGGCCATGAAAATCTGGCGGAAATTTCGCCGGCATTCAATCGCCGACGCCAGGGCCAGCAATGTTTTACCGGTTCCCGCCTTACCGGTTAGCGTGATCAGTTTTATATTTGAATTCAACAACACATTCAGCGCAAAAGTCTGTTCTGCATTACGGGGTGTAATGCCATATCCCATCAATTTTTCCACATGGTTCACCCGCATCTGCTCGGCATCATAAATAGCCAGTGCCGATTTACGATTATTCCGAATAATAATTGCTTCATTAGGGATCAAGTCCGGTTCAACCTCCAATTGATCTTTATCAAAATAGTAGGGCGGTTTATACATCTGGTCGATCAGGTGGGAATTAACATTTTCCAGCAACCGAAACCCTTTATATAATTCGGTAATATCAGTAACATGGTCGGTGGTGTAATCTTCGGCAGTTAATCCAAGGGCCTTGGCTTTCATGCGTAAGTTAACATCCTTGGTCACAAGAATTATATCATCGTCGCGCCTTTCTTCCGCCAGGGTGTATGCGATATTCAATATATGATGATCGGTTTTTTGATCGGAAAAATTTTGTTTGATATCCTGGTGAAATTTCTTTTCCAGTTTAATGGTAATTTTTCCAAGCCCTTCATCTATCTGGAGCCCTCCTTTAAATATTTTCTTGTCAAAAATAATATCCAGGGTGCGAACAAATTCACGGGCATGAAAATTGATGGTCTCATTACCGGCTTTGAATTTGTCCAGTTCTTCCAGTACCATAATAGGAATAACGACATCATGTTCATCAAATTGATAAATACAGGAACTGTCATGAAGGATTACATTGGTATCCAGGACAAAAGTTTTTTTTCTTTTTTCTTTCATACTACCTCGGTGGATATTTAATTTGGTTGTCACTTAACCTTAAAGTAATTAAGAAAAGAAAAGCAATCAATGATAAACTTCGGGAAAAAATTTGATGTCATCATAATCGGCGCCGGCGCTTCCGGTTTAATGTGTGGTATATCAGCCGGTAAACGGGGAAAGCGTGTCTTACTGCTGGATCACAATAAAAGGCCGGCAAAGAAAATATTAATCTCCGGAGGCGGCAAATGTAATTTCACGAATTACAATTTGTCACCTGAAAACTATATTTGTTCAAATCCTCATTTTGTAAAATCAGCCCTGGCAAGATTCACACAATGGGATTTTTTAGAGATGATATCAAATCACAATATCCAGGTTGAAGAGCGAGAGCAGGGACAATTGTTTTGTAAAAAAGGTGCTGATGAAATTCTCAACATGTTGCTGGCGGAAACGAAAAAGGCTCAGGTCAAAATTATTAATAATTGCCACATAGACAGGACTTATAAATCCGGCAAATTCATTGTTCAGACAACAGGCGGAGAATTTCAATCAGAATCACTGGTAATCGCCACCGGCGGGATTACCTGGCCGGCTGCCGGGGCCACGGATTTAGGATACCGGATTGGCCGGAAATTTGGTCACGGAATTGTGCCGGTAGCATCAGGACTCGTTCCCTTACGCTTTTCAAAAAAACAAAGAATAAATTGGTCAGATTTGGCAGGGATTTCACTGCCTGTACACATCCAATGCGGCGATATTTCCTTTACAGATGAATTGCTCTTCACTCATACCGGCATCAGTGGGCCGGCTGTTTTGCAAATCTCCAATTATTGGCAAGAGCACGATACACTGATCATTGATTTTCTGCCGGCGAAAAATAGTACCGATATATTAACCACCGCTCAAACTAAATTGAATCTAAAAAATTATCTCAAAGGATTATTGCCGGAGCGATTGATCAAAAATATTATTGCTGAAAGTTATCTGAATAAGCCTGTTAACCAGCTGAATGCACAGGAAATTCAGGCCGTGGCACAGCAGATCCACAACTATACAATCAGACCAGCGAGTAAGGAAACACTCAAACGAGCCGAAGTAACATTAGGCGGCATTGACACGAGAGAACTCTCTTCAAAAACCTTTGAGTCAAATCTTGTGAGCGGATTATTTTTTATCGGTGAAGTTTTGGATGTAACCGGTTGGCTGGGTGGCTATAATTTACAATGGGCGTGGTCATCAGGATATTGCGCGGGATTATATGTTTAATAAAAAACTTTTCTAATTGTATAAATTTTAACCTCATAAGGTTCATATTAGAAGATAATTGTACTGATTTTTATACCGGAAGAATGAATGAAGCGAGTTTATAAAATTTACGTGTTAGGCAAAGTCCCGAAACTTCGGGACGAAGATTGAGCCTGGAAATTTGAATTTTAGGTGATTTTTATACAAGCCTTGATTTTTTTGTTACTTTTTTCATCAAGGAAAAAAGTAAAGTAATCGCAGTAGATCAATTAACATGATAACTTTCAGATAATAAATCGATTACAAGTAAAACAAATAAACTTTTGTAATAAGAAGAGAGAGGTGATCACCTCTCTCTTTTATAAGATTTTATTAGTGTTATAATACTTTTTCCAGTGCTTTAACCAGTTTTTTCTTAGGCTGAAGTCCAACTGCCTGGTTTTTGACTTCTCCATCTTTGATAAAAAGAATGGTGGGAATACTCAATACGCCATATTTGGCGGCAATCGCCTGATCATTTTCAATGTTCAGTTTACCAAACGTTACTTTCCCTTCATAATCCTTTTCCAGGTCTTCCAGGATCGGGCCTAATTTCAAACAAGGCTGGCACCAGGTGGCCCAAAAATCGACAACCACTGGAATATCTGACTGCAATACTTCCTGTTCAAAATTTTGTTCTGTGAATTCTTTCATTTATTTTCCTCCGGTTTTATGCTATTTAAGCTGATAACACCTCAGTTTTGAATGGCATGTGTTCCAACTTTAATTCGTTCAAATCTAATTTTTTTTGAGCCTGATCAATGTCTATGCCAACAATATTTCCATCTTCATCATAATCAATGACTACGCCTTCGGCAACTTCTTTTGATTCAATACTTGTTTTTTCCGATAAATCAATATAAAGAGAATCCGTGTCTGGAAAATATTCAATTTTCATTTTTAAAACTCCTGTCAGGAAATGCATTGTGAATTGTTTTCTGGTCTTTTAAAGTGATTACCCGAAAAACTCTGTTATCAAATTCAGGAACTAATCCCCAAAAACGATATCGCTCCTTGTCCTCCTGAATTTCCATCTTTATTGGGTTCTCAACAATTTTTATACACCACTCTTTTTTCAAATATGGACGTTTTAGCAGCACTTTTAATTCAAAATATTTTGTAAACCCATATTTCTTCATATTCTCAATATTGTTAAAACAACTAACTCCATAAAAGTTACAGTCTTTCCCTTACTTTCGCAATTATTCTTTGATCCAGCGAATCATTTCCGGCAGTGTCGCCCGCTTTCCATACATCAGGATAGCGGTCCTGAAAATCTTGCCGGCGATATAAATCGTCACGATTACAGAAGCGATCAGAACCAATAATGTGGTAATGATCTGTAGCGCCGAGGGCATCTCAACACCGATTCTCAAAATCATGAAAAAGGGTGTCATCACCGGAATATAAGATAGAATTACAGTCAGGGTCGCATTGGGATTAGCAATGACAAAAGAGGAGAGCATGATT
>CAYYMT010000083.1:0-17061 GCA_964472715.1 uncultured bacterium
ATTAAAAAATAGTAGTTAAGCTGTTGATTATCACAAAAATTTTTTTTATAATTATTTTTGCGGTGATTAACTAAATAATAAAAGGAGAGAATTATGGACGCAAGTAGCGTAAACAAAGTAATCCTTGTTGGAAGATTGGGAAAAGATCCTGATGTTCGGTATACACCTTCCGGCGACGCCGTGGCAGAATTGTCAATTGCGACATCTGAAAAGTACAAAAACCAGGAAGGCGATTATGTAGAAAAAACCGAATGGCACCGATGTATTGTATGGCGACAGAAAGCCGAATTTGTAAAACAGTACATTAACAAAGGCCAATTGGTTTATGTAGAGGGAAAACTTCAAACCAGAAAGTGGCAGGACAAAAGCGGAAATAACCGTTACACCACTGAAATTCAAGTGGCTACACTTACGCCACTGGGATCCTGGGGAAAAAGCCAAAATGGCGATCAGCAAAATTACAAGCAACCACAAAACCAGCCCCCCCAGGTCAATGAAAATAATAACGAGGAAGATGACATTCCTTTTTAATCACTACTGATTATAATCATAACCCAGAGTATACAGTGCCCGCCGTTAAAAGGGAATGTCTCTTCAATCTGTATACTCTGTTTTTTTATAACCACATTTTCCTGTCAAGATTACGATATTGAATGGCTTCGCTGAGGTGTTGCGATTCGATATTATCAGATCCTTCCAAATCCGCAATTGTACGACTGACTTTTAATATTCGGTCATAAGCGCGGGCACTCAATCCCAGCCTGTCCATAGCCTGTTTCAGAAGCTCGCCGGATTCCCGCTTTAGCCGGCAAAATTTAGCGATGAGTTTTGACTCCATATCGGAATTGGAAAATACATTTTTGTATTTTTTGAACCGGTAGAGTTGGATTTCCCGGGCCTGCTGAACCCGCTGTCGAATTTCTGCTGAACTTTCGCCATTACGGCTGGCGGATAATTGGTTCAAATCCACAGCCGGCACTTCCACATGAATATCAATCCTGTCCAGCAAGGGACCGGAAATTTTCGCCATATACCGTTGAATTTGGGTTGATGTGCAGGTGCATTCGTTTCGCGGGTCAGTGGCATATCCGCAGGGGCAGGGATTCATGGCCCCCACCAATAAAAAGGAAGCCGGATAGGTGAGCGACATTTGTGCGCGGGAAATTGTCACCACGCCATTTTCCAGGGGCTGCCGCAGCACCTCCAGAACATTTTTCTTAAATTCCGGTAATTCATCCAGGAAAAGAACACCATGATGACTCAGGCTCACCTCTCCCGGTTTGGGTATTCTGCCGCCTCCCACCAGAGCAGCGTCCGATATGGTGTGATGCGGTGACCGAAAGGGGCGTTTCGCTATGACCCCCTCCTGATCATCAAGATTGCCTGCCACGGAATGTATTTTAGTAGTCTCCAGCGCTTCCGCCAGAGTCAATTTCGGCAAGATAGTAGAAAACCGTTTGGCCATCATTGTTTTACCCGAGCCCGGTGGCCCGATCATCAGCAGGTTGTGACTGCCGGCGGCTGCCACTTCCAGTGACCGTTTGACATTTTCCTGACCCTTTACATCAGAAAAATCCAACAAATACTGGGAAGAAATTTCAAACAATTTTTCCTTATCAATAGTTGTCGGTGGAATGCCAAGATTGTCATTCAAAAAATCCATGGCTTCCTGCAGGGTTTCCACGCCGATAATTTCCAGGTCACCGGTAATCGCCGCCTCCCGGGCATTTTGTTTTGGAAGAATAATACCCTTGATGTCAGCAAGTTTACTCACGGAAACACTGATAGGCAAAGCGCCTTTGACCGGACGAATATTGCCATCCAGGGACAACTCGCCCAGCACAACATATTGATTGATCTTTTCTTCGGGTATATAGCCGCTGGCTTTGAGAATACCGAGGGCAATTGGCAGGTCCAGAGAACTGCCGTCCTTTTTGATATCTGCCGGCGCCAGGTTTACAACAATTTTACTGCCGGCAATACGCAAATGCAGGTTCTTGATAGCGGCCAGGACACGTTCCTTGCTTTCCCGCACCGCGCCTTCAGGGAGACCCACCATAATAAATATCGGTGCGCCCCCTTGCAATTGGCATTCGACATTGAGGATATAGGCATCAATTCCCAGTACTGCCGCAGACTTCACTAAAGAAAAGCGTTGCATACGAATCACTCACAATTTTGTTAATAGTCCTTGATTAAACGCCGTAAACAGAAAAGGAGCAGATGACTGCTCCTTCTAAAAAAAATTATTCAACTTCTCCGAAAGACCAGATAAAGTTCAGATTCAGAATTTCTCCCGGTATTTTCAATTTTTCAAATAACTTCAACAATTCCCGAAGCACAGCTGTTTGCAGGGTCACTTTTTTAGCCGGCCCCAAAACCCGGCCAAAGGGAAAATTGATAAAGGCACAGCGGGGTGGTGAATAAACCAAAGCCTGCTCATAAAAAGGTGTTAAAAGCACCGTGGAAATGCCCGCTTTTTCAATCTGTTTGGCGATATTGCAGCCGGCTTCCGATGTCATGGGTGAAACAGGAATGATCAGGGCGCCATGATTTTCATTCTCTTGCAGGGATTTCACAACCTGCTTAACGGAATCTTTCAGGGTTGATTTTTTTTCATGAAATCCGGAAAAACTATAGGCCACATCATTGAGTTTTCCGATAACCCCTTCTTTTTGCATCAACACCAGGTGCTCTGCCGGAAAAACAACATTAACATCTTTTTTGGCTTCCGACGGATTCCAGTCCAGCGCTGTGAATTTAATATCTTTTGTTTTGGATTTTATGCTGATCTCTTTGGGACCGTAATTTTCCTTTTTATCCTTATCATCAAAGGGCTTGTCGCCTTTTTCATAAGCGCCACTCACAGTGATCAGGGCAATCTTACTGTCGATCAACTTTTCCTCAAAAGGTTTCCAGGGAATATCTTTTTGTGGTGTTTGTTCACGAAAATTTCTCGCCATTTGTTCATAGGTATATTGCTTTACCCGCGAATAATATGAAAAGTCTGTTTTTCTCATAATCTTGTTTTTATTAACCTTAACTTAAAATTGGTTACTATTTTCCAAATAGGATTTTAACAAATATTTAATTAAAAAAAAAGAATTATTCTATAAACTTGACCCTAAACTTTATTTTTTTTATATTTTTTTATGTATTTTAATAAAACTTATTAAATTTTGGTATTATAGATGGTTTTGAATTGAAAATTGATGTTTATTTCTTATTGGAGATTATATGAGTAGAAATTACCGTTAATACCATTATTTACTTTTAATTTTCCTAAAGATTTCAACTTTTTCTCCGATATTTTTATCAACCTGGTTTTTTGAAAAGTTTTTAATGATTTATTTAGGTGAAAAACGGTATCTACCCGGAGACCAAAACGTTTATCTAATACAAAAAAGACAATATATATTTGAACAAAGGAGGTTCAATTATGACAAATGGTATCATGGGCATTAAGGAGACGGCCGATTATTTAAAAATGAAAGAACAAACTGTCTATCGTCTGGTTCAACAGAAAAAAATTCCCGCGCTGAAAATCGGCGGACAATGGAAAGTCAAACGGGAACATATTGACAGAATGTTTGACGAAATTTTGAATGAAAAACTGAAAGAAATCGGTTAATTCCTGATCTTGCTTAAACTTAAAAGCCCTTCAGCCAGCAAGGGCTTTTATTTGATTGTTAATGAAAACACAAAAAATATCAATCGCACTTATCATAATGGTCAGCCTGCTACTGGCCAATAACCCAAGACCTAAAATTGGACTGGCGCTATCCGGCGGTGGTGCTTTGGGTTTTGCACATATTGGCATATTGGAAAAAATCGACTCCCTTAACATTCCCGTCGACTATATTTCCGGCACCAGTATGGGAGGGCTTGTGGGAGCTCTATACGCATCGGGATACTCCAGCGATGAATTACTGGAAATTGTCCTGACCACAGACTGGCTCTCGCTTTTTTATGACAGCCCGCCCCGGTCACAACTCCCCTATTTCGAAAAAATCGACGTGCATAAGTACCAGTTCAACATCGGTATTTCTGAAGCCAACAAGCCGGAGAAAATGGGACTGATCGAAGGCCAGACCATTGAATTATTCATTAACAAACTGGTCAACCATGTATCAGTGGAAAAGAATTTTGATAAACTGCCGATTCCCTTCCGGTGTATTTCTGTGGATATATTATCAGGAAATGAAGTGGTTATGTCCCACGGATCGCTGGCAAAAGCCATGCGCTCGACCATGTCGGTTCCGACTATTTTCTCACCGGTAGAATATGGCGATTCATTACTGATCGACGGTGGTGTTCTCAATAATATGCCGGTGGATGTGGCCCGTGAAATGGGGGCTGATCACGTGCTGGCCGTATCGGTTCGTAATCCCAACAAAAAAAAGGAAGATCTGGGCGGGTTTCTGGATATCCTCATGCAGTCCTATAATATTATCGGGCATAAACAAATCCACAAACAGGCCGAGCAGGCTGACACCTATATTCCATGTATGCTTGAGAATCTCACGCCCATGGATTTCACCTCAAAAAAAGCCCTGGAAATCATCAATGTCGGTCGCCATTACGCCAACAAACATCTGGACAAACTGGTCGCCATTAAAGAAATGCTAAGTCCATACGAGCCGGTTTCTGACCATTCCGAATATATTAAAATTGACTCCGTCTCCATACAGGAAAACATCGCCTACAAGGATGAGTACATTCAAAATCTGATGGCCTTGCCAATCCATGAAATTTCAGCAGAACAGATAGTTGAACGGCTGGATTATATCAAGGACACCCTTGACCTGAAAGAAATAAATTATAAAATATTGAAAACCTTTGATATGCAAAACCATCTGGTTGTACGTGTCAAGGAAAGAACGCCAAAAATTTTTGGTGTTTATATTCACGGGAATAAAATTAATTCCTTTGCTTTTATTTACCGGTTATTGGGGATCAAACCCGGCACAAAGTTGGATATTGGCCTGCTGGAACGCAGAATCAATTATCTTTACAGCCTGGGATATTTCAAAAAGATCACTTACGATCTGGATTTCGCGACCCCCGGCTATGTTAAACTCAACATCAATGTTGCCGAGAACCCACGCCGGAAGATCCGTTTTGGCCTCCATTATGACAATCATTATAATATAGTGGCGGCAATCTCCGGTCAATTTAACAATTTCCTGATACCGGGGCTGCGCATAGAAGATGACTTTCAGATTCTGGGATATACTGATCTGTCGGCGAAAATCTATTATCCCAGCCGTACACTGGATATCCCGGTTTACCCCTTTGTAGAATTAAACTATCAAAACAGACCTTACATTCTCTGGGACCACCTGGGCAACAAACAGGCAAAGTTCAATCATATCAGCTATAATACCTCCGCCGGCCTGGGTTTGTTATATAAAAATACCGGTCACCTGTCCACCTATTTGAACCATGCCTATGTTGAAGCGGAGCCTGATATTTTAACCCGGTATGAAGAGGAGTTCGATCAGTTTCGCGATAAAATCACCAGTATGAATATCGATTATAATCTGGATTTACTGGATGACTATCTCTTTCCAAAGCAAGGTATTTATATCGAAGGCAACATTGAAAATGCTGCTGATTACTTACTGGCCACAGACCGGAAATATTTCAGGTATAAAACCTCGGCTGACCTTTATTTTACAATGCGCGATATAGTGACATTACATCTAAACGGTTTTTATTGTTATTCGGAAAACGCGCCGGAATATAAGCATTTTTGGATCGGCGGGCCCAATAGTTTTATTGGTGTGGATTATAATCAATTACTGGTCAAAAAAATGACCTACCTTAAACCGGAAATCGATATTGAAGTTTTCCCAAATTTCCGGTGGTCGCTGATCTACAACTACGCTTTTAATTACAAGCCTTTTGTTTTTACACAGGCCGCACCACTGAATGAATCCATGTCAGCCTGGGGATCGGGCTTTGAATACAAAACACCCGCGGGCCCGGTCAAACTGATCATGGCCAGATCAATTCAGTCTACCAGCGAAGAATTAAACAACAAATTTTACTTTTATCTTACCGCCGGATACAATTTTTAATCGGCATTATTCAGGTTAATACTTTCAATATTGGATTTTTTCCTATAAAATTACCATTTTAAAAAATCATCAAAACAAAAGGAAAATTATGGATATAAATGAGATTTTTATTCCCGACGACAACGAAACCAAACGGGAAAACAAACCGGCCAAAGTTATTTACGGCGGCCCCTTATTTGACGGCAAAGGCACTGTTTATGAAAACGGGTGTGTATTTTTATCGGGAGATAAGATCGCAGCGGTGGGAACTGAGGAAGAGGTCTTTCCGCACATTCCCCGAAATAAAAGTGAAGTTGAACTGATCGATACCCAGGGAAAGGTAATTTTTCCCGCCATGATCAATACCCATCACCACTTTTTTTCAGCTTATATTCGCGGCTTGTCACCCAAAGGCAAGATCACAAGTTTTGAAGAAAAACTGAACAAACTCTGGTGGCCGCTGGATAAAGCCCTGGATGAAGAGAGCCTGCAAATTGCCGCCCTGATTACAATTATGGAATCCATTGAATCGGGAACCACCACACTCTTTGATCACCACAGTTCACCCGGCTGCATTAACAACAGCCTTGAGATCATTGCCGGCGCGGTCAAAAAAGCCGGAATCAATGCCGTGCTTTGCCACGAAATCTCCGATCGTAACGGTAAAGAAAAATTTACCGAAGAACTGGAAGAAAACCTTAATTTTATTGATAAATACGACGACCATCCCAATATTCGCGGTACTCTTGGACTGCACGCCAATTTCACCTTGTCGGAAAATTCCATGAAAACCATATCAAAAAATTTCGATCCCGACGCGGGCATTCATATTCATTGCGGCGAAAGCCCGGCCGATATCAATTTTGCCAAAGACCTGGGCTATGCCGGCTGTATCGACCGTCTGAACAAATATAAACTGATCTCTGATAAATCAATTCTCGCCCATGGCCTTTTCGTTTCAGACACAGATATGAATATTTTAGAAAAATCCCCGGCAATCATGGTTCACAATCCGGAATCCAATGCCAATAACAACCTGGGTATTTTCAATCTGGATAATACAAAACGCATTAACGTCGGACTGGGTACTGACGGTCTGAGTTCAAATTTACTGCAGACCCTGCGCTCGGCCTTTTTACTTCACCGGCACAATGGCAGTGATGAAAACACACTCTATGAAAAATTGCCGGCCCTGTTGTTTAAAAATAATATCGATTTTACACAAAATTTCTTCGGCAGAAAAATGGGGATGCTGGAAAAAGGCGCGGCCGCTGATGTGGTGATCTTTGATTATGTGCCTTTTACACCCTTTCACGGGAATAATCTCAATCGTCATCTGATTTTTGGTATGCATGATAAAAAGGCCGATACGGTTATTTCCCGGGGAAAGATCATTTACCAGGAAAAAACCTTTATTTCCCTGGATAAAGACCTGATCCTGGAAGAGGCGCGGGAAATTGCCACTAAGGTCTGGGAGAATTATCTTTGATTTGCCCGCCCTCAGATTTACACGGATAGCAAATCATTCGCTGTATAAAATTACCTGAATTGTAAGTTCGGCATAAGAAAATTCCCCACTTACATTTGGTTAACAACCCCCTTGTTCCCCCTGGGCAAAGGGGGGACACGTCCTGGCAATCATTTGTTTATAATAGATTTATTAATTCAGACGCTTGCGTACAAAGCTGGCAACTATTTCCCATTCTCAAATTAGTCTTTGAGCTGTTCCCGCTCGGATTTTTTTAATCCTCTGACTACCAGCCAATAAGAATCTTCAATCATTTCATCGAGTACTTCCGGGGGAATCGAATTATCGGGAATGACCGTGTTCCAGTGTCGCTTGTCCATATGGTAACCGGGGGTAATGGATTTATACAGCGAGCGTAAGGCTTCGGCATCTTCAGGCTTGCATTTCAGGGTAATTCGCAACGGGTGGGAATCCAGCGCGACCAGCGCAAACATTTTGTCAAACACCTTGAAGACGGCTGTCACATCATCAAAAGGGAAATCAATGCGGGTTTTATTGTAACTCAGGAGTTTTATTTTTAAATCTTTGTAGTTCATTCCTCCAACCATTTCTTTGCCGACTCCAAATTCCGGAAAACCCGCAACCGAACACCGCGGGTGGAAACCACATTTTCATAAAATTGGGCATCGGATATATTTTTTGCCTGGGGAACAATGGCAATTTTTCCGATATTCGGCGCTGACGCCGCGGTGTATTCTGCCAGTTGAAAAGTATCTATGGTGCCCAGTCGATATTCCAGTTGGCGTTCATCAAGCAACGCTTTCCGGCAGCCGGATTTTAAACCAACCTCGATTACTGATGCCGCGTAATTTTGCACATCCTCAAGACTTTCATCTACTCCCGAGGTTGTAATAACCAAAATATCGTCAATAATTTCCCATGAAAAATTTATCGCCATATAACTCCTTTACAATACTTTACCCGGCAATGCCCCGGTGTGATCTCCCTTGCTGATCACCAGTTTTCCATTGACGATCACATACTCAACGCCTTCAGCATACTGATGGGGATCTACAAAGGTGGCCTTATCGATCACTGTTTTGGGATTGAAAATTGTGATGTCGGCATAATAGTCCTCCTGAAGGACACCGCGGTTTTTCAGGTTTAATTTTTTGGCTGACAGGGAGGTCATTTTCTCAATAGCCGTCTGCCAGTCAAAGATCTTTTCCTCACGACAATATTTTCCCAGGACACGGGCGAAAGTTCCATAATAGCGGGGATGGGGATTTCCTTTATGTAATTTGCCGTAAGGCGCCACCGCATTTCCGTCGGAACCTATGACAGTCAACGGGTCTGCCAGCACTTTTCTCAGGTTGTTTTCATCCATAGCAAAACCGATAACCCCGACACTATTCCGTTCTTCAATCAGGATATCAAAAACAAACTGGGTTGGTTTTTTACCGGCCATGTCAGACGCTTCGCTGATATATTTTCCTTCATATTTTTTATTCTTTTCTTTTGAGCAGGAACTGATCATCACATGGTCCCAGCCGCCGATTAATTTAGCCCGGGTATTCATGTATTTGCCGATCTTGTCGGCCAACTCCGTATCCTGCAGGCGGGCCAGAATTTCATCAGTATCCCCCTGCCGCGCCCATAAGGGCAAAAAGGATGAGAGCCCCGTTCCCCATGCATTATAAGGATAGCGGTCCAATAATATGTCAATCCCGTCATCTTTGGCATCATGCACCAGTTTCAGCATATTGTCAATTTTGTGCCAGTTGGGCCGGTTGCAGGCCTTGAAGTGGGATATTTGCAGGGAAACGCCGGATTTTTTCGCGATTTCAATGGCTTCCTCAATGGCTTCTTCAACTTTCGCGTCTTCACTGCGCATATGTGTCGCGTAGACGCCATTGTATTTTTTTACCACTTTACAGAGTTCGATCAATTCCTCGGTTTCAGCATAACTGCCGGGGGAATATTCCAGGCCCGTGGACAGCCCCAGTGATCCTTTTTCCATGGATTCTGCCATTACTTTTTTCATTTTTTCCATCTGTTCCGGTGTCGGTTTGACATCATTTCGTCCCACCACAAAAGCGCGAATATCGCCATGTCCTGTGAAGGTGGCGTAATTCATGCCGATTCCGCCTTTGCGAAGTTCATCCAGAAATCCTTTGACATCATGCCATTTCACTTCCAGTCCGTATTTTTCTTTGTTGGAATCGTAAAGTTCCAGCGCTTCATCCTCTTTTAAGGGAAAAGGCGAATATCCGCAATTGCCCGACACTTCCGTGGTCACACCCTGGCGGATTTTGCTCTCGCCTTTCGGATTCACCAGCAATTCCGTGTCGGTATGGGTATGAATGTCGATAAACCCCGGTGAAATATAATGCTCTTTGGCATCAACTATTTCTTTTCCGCCGGCTTCGGAAAGATCGCCAATGGCAGCGATTTTTTCACCGATAATGCCGATGTCGGCTTTGATGCCGGGATTGCCCAGACCGTCAAAAACGGTTCCGTTGCGAATGATCAGGTCAAATTTTGCGCCTTTGAAACAACCGGCGACAAGTCCGAGACCGGCCAAAGAACCGGCTTTGATGAAAGTACGTCTTGAAATTGGTTTCATTTTATTCCCCTATTACAAATTAATATTCAGTAAAAACAAAATTAAAGGATTGCACTATCAATAACAAGGTGATTCAAAGGCATTGCAATGGTTTGCCGGAATTATCCCAATGGATTTACGGTTGAAACAACCGGGTTAGCAAAAATTCTTTGTTATTCCTGGCAAAATCTATTCTACCCATCATTCATCAATTTTTGCAAAAGATCAAAGAAGAGCCCCCCATGATATCCGTCTGCCAGGCCGTGATGGGCATGTAATGAAACAGGGATGATTTTTTTTGCTTTTTCAGTACGCATTTTACCAAAACAAATTTTTGGCACGGAATCCTCAATTTTGTAATTCCGGGCATGGGAAAGTGATGAAAAACTGATCCAGGGAATCGCGGAAAAATGGATGGTGTCATTTCGCTGTGCATCTTCCGACAGGCGCAGTCCTGTGGAATTCTGCACGGCTTTTATCTCTTTTTCAGCAGATTGTTTAAACACTTCAAAATCATTATCAAAATCAATCGATGAAAATGCAAAAGTATTGTCTTTGCGGCCGATGGTGGAACTGACATTTATTTTGTCGTAGCAAACTACTTTGTCATCGAGAATACGATAGCGGAATGCTTCAATTTGATTAATAGCCTGCAGGGTTTTATAGAGATAGAGCAGGAAAAATGATTCCCCGGTTTGCCTGGCGGTTTCATAGGCGCCGGTGCAATCCACATCGGATACAATGCCCCAAAAAGGGTCATCATATTGGCGGAAAAATTCAAAATGCTCCCGGCGGTTCCAATTTTTCAAATCGATTATTTTAAACATTGAGGATCTCCGGTACCTGTTTGACCGATTCCACAGTTTCAAAATTGTAAGAGCCTGTGTCCTTTACTTCCTCATGGGCCCAGGTGGTATGATAGGGAATGTGAATGGCATTGCCGCCGAGATTTAAAACCGGCAAAATATCGGATTTTACAGAATTGCCGATCATTAGAAATTCCTGTGGTTTGATATCCAGATGATTGATTAATTTATTATAATTGGCTTCCTGCTTATCACTCATGATTTCGATATGATGAAAATATTTTTCAAGGCCGGATTTTTCCAGTTTCCGTTCCTGGTCCAGCAAGTCCCCTTTCGTGGCGACAATCAGGCGAAAATTTTGGTTGTATAATTTTTGTAAAACCTCTTCAATTCCATCCAGCAGTTCAATGGGTTTATTGAGCATTGCTTTGCCCATTTCAATAATTTCCACAATTTTTTCATGGGGAATTTTATTCTTGGTGATCTTCAGCGATGTTTCAATCACAGAAAGAATAAAAGCCTTGATTCCATAGCCGTAAATCGGAAGGTTACGGATCTCTGTTTCAAACAAAATTCGACTGGTCTCTGCAGGAGTCAGAAAATCTTTCAGCAATTTCCCAAGATTCTCTTCCACCTCATTGTAATAGCTTTCATTGACCCATAGTGTATCGTCGGCATCGAAGCCAATGACTTTAATATTTTTTTTCTTAAGCATTTTTTGTCCTTTGCTGTATTGCCGAAATCTAATTTTTTTCGAAATGTTATGCAAACTGATATTGATCAGGAATACACAAAAACATTTATCCGGATTTCATCTTTATTTTAACCCCTATTTAACATAAATTTGGTGGACTTTTAAAATATTTGTAAAAATTTAAACAAAAGGCGCGTTAAATGAAGACCGAAATCGGTTTTGACAATGAAAAATATCTCAAGGAACAAACAGCGGCAATTCTAAAGCGGGTAGAAAAATTCAACGATAAACTCTATCTGGAATTTGGCGGAAAACTACTTTATGACTATCACGCTTCCCGGGTATTGCCGGGATTTGACCCCAATGTAAAAATGCGCCTGCTGCAAAAACTCAAAGATAAAACCGATGTGATCCTCTGCATTTACGCCGGTGATATCGAACGCAAAAAAATTCGCGCTGATTTCGGCATTACCTATGATTCCGATGCTCTGAAAACCATTGACGATTTTAAAGAATGGGGCATTGATATCGCTGCTGTGGTGATTACCCGCTATGAAAATCAACCCTCGGCAAAATCCTTTAAAAACAAACTGGAACGTCGTGGTGTCACAGTCTATACTCACAAATTTACCAAAGGCTACCCCACTGATGTGGATATGATCGTCAGTGACGAAGGCTATGGCGCCAATGAGATGATCAAAACCACCAAACCCATTGTTGTGGTCACAGGGCCCGGGCCCGGCAGCGGCAAACTGGCCACATGTCTCAGTCAACTCTATCATGAATATAAAAAAGGAACCAAAGCCGGCTACGCGAAATTTGAAACCTTTCCCATCTGGAATTTACCCCTCAAACATAAGGTCAATATAGCCTATGAAGCAGCTACCGTTGACCTGAAGGATGTCAATCTCATTGATCATCACCACCTCGAAGCCTACGGCGAAAAAACAGTGAATTACAACCGTGATATTGAGGCTTTTCCCCTGCTGAGAAGAATTTTGGAAAAAATCACCGGTGAAGCATCTGTCTATAAATCTCCCACCGATATGGGCGTGAACCGCGCCGGTTTCGGAATCATTAATGATGAAGTGGTACAGGAAGCCGCTAAACAGGAGATCATTCGTCGTTATTTCCGCTGCGCCTGCGAATACGCTATGGGCCTGGTGGACAAGGACATTCTGGAACATGCCCAGTTGATTCTCAGTAATTGCGGCGCGAAAGTGGAAGACAGGCAGGTCGTGCTACCTGCCCGCAAAGCCTCGGAATCAGCCCAGACAAAAGGCAAAGGCAATGAAGGCATTTACTGTGGCGCGGCAATTGAGTTGCAAGACGGCACCATCATAACCGGCGAAAATTCAAAGTTAATGCATGCATCTTCAGCGCTGATCCTGAATTCCGTCAAATATCTGACTAATATTCCCAAGGAAGTGGACCTGATCCCCATCAATGTGATCGACTCCATTACCTCTCTGAAAACCAATATACTCAATGGCCGGCAGATCAGCCTGGATCTGGACGAAACTATGATCGCCCTCAGCATCAGCGCGGTTTTAAATCCATCGGCACAAATGGCAGTGGAAAAGCTGAAAGAATTGAGTGGCTGTGACGTCCACCTCACCCACATGCCGACGCCCGGTGATGAAGCGGGATTGCGAAAGCTGGGGGTGAATATCACCTCGGATTCGGATTTTTCTTCCAAGCGGCTCTTTGTGAAATAATTCCAGCCAACAATACAAACATTCTACTGGTTCCCAAATTGCATTTGGATATCAGTTGCTTAATCCTTTTCAAGTACCTCACGCAATATCGCCCCTAAATCAGACAATGAGAAGGGTTTCTGAATGAAATACACGCCTTCATCCAGCACACCATGATGTGCAATGACGTTGGCGGTATAGCCGGACATGAACAAGCGTTTGATGCCGGGATAGATAGAAAGCAGGTTTTTGGCCAGGTCACGGCCATTCATCTCAGGCATGACAACATCCGTCATGAGCAGGTCGATGGCGCCGCTGCCTGCCGCCGGTGCGTCTTCACTTGCCGACAGGCGCTCACGGGCCAGGTGAATGGCCTCCCCGGGAGTTTTCGCTGCAATCACTTCATATCCCATCCTTTTAAGCATCATCGTTGTCATACGCAGGATACCCGGCTCGTCCTCTACCAGCAGAATGGTTTCACTTCCCGGCGCCGCCGCTTTTTCCGTGTCTTTAACAGCCGAAGGTGCTATCCCGGCCTGGTGCGGTTGCAGATAAATTTTGAAAGTCGTTCCCTGCCCCGGCTCACTATAGACATTAATAAAGCCTTTGTTCTGCTTGACCGCGCCGTAAACCGAGGCCAGTCCCAGGCCGGTCCCCTTGCCCTGTTTCTTGGTGGTAAAAAAAGGTTCGAACAGGTGGCTGATGGTCTTTGAATCCATGCCGCATCCATTATCACTGACTGCCAGCAGGATAAAATCGCCGGGTAAAAACCCCGTATGAGTGGCGCAATAGTCCTCATCAAATGTGACTGCACCCGTCTCGATGGTGATTTTTCCAACGTCAATGATAGCATCACGGGCATTAACACACAAATTGGCCAGAATCTGGTCAATTTGTGAAGGGTCTATCTTGACCGGTTTGAGATTCCTGCCGGGACGCCAGGCCAAATCAATGTCTTCACCGATGAGACGGCGCAGCATTTTGAGCATTCCTGCCACAGTCTTGTTCAGATCAATGACCTTCGGAGCGACAGTCTGCTTGCGGGCAAAGGTCAATAGTTGCCGGGTCAGGTCTGCTGATCGTTCAGCGGCCTTGCGGACTTCCTGTAAATCTTCAAAAAGCGGCTCTCCGGAGTCTATCTGCTCCAGGGCCATCTCCGCATGACCGAGAATCACGCTCAGCATATTGTTGAAATCGTGGGCTACCCCGCCTGCCAGCCGGCCGACAGACTCCATCTTCTGGGCCTGGGTCAACTGCGCCTGGAGTTTTTCTTTTTCCGCCGCGGTCCGCTTACGATTCGTGATGTTCTGCAGGGTCACCAAAACCATACGTTCGCCTTTTACCATGATCGGCGATGTTGATGCCAGAAATGTCATTTCCTGAATTTTCTTATCCTGCCCCTGGTAAAAATAGGGCGCTTCTATCTGTAAATGCGTTTTGCCGGTTTCAAGGGTATCCAGCACGGTATTACGAATAACGCATTGCTGGCAAAATTCGCCGAATCCGCAGCCTTTAGGGTCATCCAGCGCATGCATACAACGCAGTGCTTTGCCGCCACGCAAACCGAGCATTTCCTCTACCTGTCGATCTGCAAATTGCGCCGCAAAACCATTGACCTGTTGAATACGTCGGTCGCTATTCACGACCATCATGACCAGAGGAGCATTGCGATAGATTGCTGCGAGTAATTCTTTTTGCTCAGTTAACAGCTGTTCTCTCTGTTTGCGTTCCGTGATAACTTCCGTATAAATTATTATTCCACCAATGGAACCATCTGATTCGTACCAGGGACGACATTCCCAGCGCGTCCAATCAATGCTCCCGTCGTCACGATAAAACGCATCTTCTTCCGCACTCAAAACTTCTCCCGCCAGCGCTCTCTGGTGTACATCCCGCCATTTCCGGGGCAAATCGGGGAACACCTCATAGTGATGTTTGCCGATAATATTATGATCTTTGATTTTGAAATCATCAAGATAGCGTTGACTTACATAAATATAATTCAGGTTTCTGTCATGTACAGCGACGGAGCTGCGAGTGTGCTCGATGATGTACTTCATTAAGCGGTGAGAATGGTTTAACTTTTCTTCCGCCTGTTTGTATTCCGTGATGTCATTAAATGCGCCCTGCACTTTAATAATCCTGCCGGCTTCATCTTTCACCGCCCTGCCATTAGTCCGCACCCATTTGCGCTTCCCTTTGGAAGTGATGATCTCCATTTCTTCATCATAGGGAATGCCCTTTTGGGCGCAATCATTGAAAACTTTGGTGATCTTATCCCGCCATTCGGGTGCATAAAAGTTGATGCCTTCCTGCAAAGGCGGCGCATACCCATGCGGTACTTCATGAATATCTGCCACAGCATCCGACCAGGTACAAGTGTCTTTCTCCAGATCCACACTCCAACCGCCGAATTTGGCACTTTTACCGGCGATTTGCAGCAAAGTATAATCGGATTTTAATTTTTCCTCTGCCTGTTTACGGTCAGTGATGTCCCGCACCCACTCCATAAACATTTCTACATTATTCCCGTTATCAAGAATAGGGATGACACGGATATCATACCATGTTCCGTCCGGCAACCGGGTTTCTTCATGAATGGGTTTTCGGGTTTCCAGAACGGATTTTGCAAGGCAGTCAGGACAGATATCATCAAAGTTCCGGTAAGTTTTATAGCATTTCGTATGTAATTTTCGATGATCCTTCGGCACCGCGGCAAAGCTTTGCCAATTGCTGTAAATAATATCCATTTCGGGATTTTGAATTGAAACCATATCCGGGACAACACCAAGCAGTTTTTTGAACCGCATTTCGCTCTCGCGCAATGTCTCTTCCGCCTGTTTACGGGCGGTGATGTCTTCCATAAATCCCTGATAGGCAACAATTCCTCCGCCTTCGTCCCGTACTGCGCGGACATTCATGTTTCCCCAGAACTCAGTTCCGTCCCGCCGTCGCAACCGGCATTCGTAATTTAATACCTCGCCATGCTTTTCCATCAAACCCATGAATTCCTTCCTGTCAGCAGGGTCGGCATACATCTGCGCGCCAATATCCGTGACAGAGGCAATCAGTTCCTGCGGACTTTCGTATCCGAACATTCTCACTTGCGCCATATTGGTTGAAATGAAGCGTCCCCCTGGCGTGGTAGTAAAAATACCGACAGGAGCGTTATTAATAATATCCTGAATGTTAAGTTCAGGAATAGATCCATTGTTATTGCAGGAGTTAGTTGATTCAGGCATGGATGCCTCCTCGTGATTACAGGAATTCATTTTAGTTCTGTTTCTTTTGGTAAATTTAAATTAACCAACTTAAACACCAATTTTTCATGTAAGTTCATCATATATTATCCCATTAATATTAATATAGCCTTTTTATAAAAATTTTCATAACACTCATATCAGGAAAAACCTATCTGTGTATTCTTCTTATCAGTACCTGTTATTTTATAATACCCTCAAGAATTAATCTGTTTTTTTATTACCTTCTTCACTGACTTTTCTTCTATTGGTTTCCCTGTTGTGGAAAATTGTAAGTCGATGTACTCGTGTATTTTTTGTATAAATCCATAAACGCGGAAATATATTCACAATAAGACCGGCCATTTCGAAAGTGAACCTGTCCCGATGGCAATCGGGAGCCATTCTAAAAGCCTCCCTGTTAGGTTTCCAAAAAACTGCATTATTCATAAAAATATGAATAATGCCCGCTTCGCGCCGATACGTTTCC
>CAYYMT010000084.1:0-17024 GCA_964472715.1 uncultured bacterium
GGCGAAGCGTAGCGAAGACTGAGTCAGTTATTTATCTTTTTAGGTAATTTTTATATAGCCAGTGATTTTTTTGCTTCTTTTTTCATCAAGGAAAAAAGAAGATAATTGGTTTAATCTACCCACTACAATTATTATAGAGCCAAACAATATTTCCAGACGTTTTTCACATATCGTTTTGATAGCCAATTATCTGATAGAAAAACCAATCTTTCTGAAGCCGATCTCACGTTGATTTGTTATAAGGGATTAGCCTGCTTGCTTTGAGCGGGCTTTTTTTGCCTCCGGAAAAAAGAGTAAAATGATCAGCACTATGGTGGAAATCAGAGCCGGAATCATCCAGAAATGGGTCCAGTTAAAACTATCTTTCACATAACCCGCCGTCAGGTTGCCAAACAACGTTCCAAATCCGAGATATATGATCCGGAATAATTGATGCACACCGGCCCGGTTGTTTTTATCTACCTGGTAGTCCAGAAAAACAAAGACCGCCGAGAAAAAGAATGTGTAGGCAATTCCATGAAAAGCAATCGCGATCAATGCCGACAGTTTACTACTGGAATAAAAGAGCAATACATAGCGCATAATATTCGCGAAAATACCGGTGATGAGAATAAATTTTGCCCGGAACCGGGACATAAACCAGCCCAGTGACAACATCGCCAGTATTTCCAGAATCTGCCCCACTGATAAGTAAGGCATGATAAATTCCTCAGGGAATCCGATATGTTTGAGATATGGACTGCTGCCATAAAAATAAAACCGGTCCGCAAAGAAGATCATCATGGTGGTAATCACTAAAATCAATACCTGAGGCCGGACAAGAACTTTTAGGGCGGAGATTGGTACCAACCGTTGTTTTTCATCTTTCAGTACCTGGGTGACCGGAATGGTCAGTGTGAACAAACCGACGATCATAGATACTGAAGCCGATAAGAGGAATCCGTAAGCCAATTCCCCGCTCTGCCGCATTAGGAAAAATCCGAAAAACAAAGCGGCAAAGATCCATCCAAAAGTTCCCCATACACGGATTTTCCCATATTTCCTGCGATCATGCAGGTGGTGAAATACAATCGCGTCCGCCAATCCCATAGTAGGTCCGACAAAAGCCTTCCAGAAAAAATATCCCCAAAAGACCAGGTAAAAATCCGTAACAAAAAACAGGCCGGCGATAGTCAGGCTCCCCAGAATATGCGCAACGGCAAACAAGCGTTCCGAAGAAATAAGTCTATCTGCGATAAAAGCGCTTACAAAGGGAGAAACGATGGAAGAGATTGCGCCGGCCGCCAGAATCGCCCCGGCCTGCGCTCCGGAAAACTCTAAATATCGCAGCAAATACAGTGAAAAAATTGGAATAATGCTCCCAAAAGCAAAAAAATGCAGAAAGGTCATCAGGGATAATTTTTTAACTATTGTTTTGCTCATAGGATATTTTGAATAAACATTCCAAATTACTTGATTAAAGAATCATAAAAGAATTTCATAAACTTAAAAAGGCAGTTTCATCAACTGCCTTTTTTTATGTCGGAGCGAGAAGATTTGAACTTCCGACCCCTTGACCCCCAGTCAAGTGCGCTAACCGGACTGCGCTACGCTCCGAACTCATTTTTTTTTAAGTGGCAAATATTAAGAAATTGTCATTTAATATCCAACCTTATTTTGTAAGGAATTTAAAATTCTTTCCAGATTTACGCCAATTAAAACTACAATAAATCCCAGCACCTGGAAAAGCGTCAGGGTTTCATCAAGGATGAAAAAGGCCAAAATTCCGGCAATCACCGGTTTGAGATAGAAAAACATCGCGCCTTTAGCCGTTGTAATATCCTTTAACCCTTCAAAATACATAAAATAACCAATCCCGGTGATCACAATTCCAAGGTAAGCTAAAGACAATAAATTACTGCCGGTAACTGCAAACCCCATCTCAAGGTCAAATATAAATCCTACGGCAAACAAGATCAGGGCGCCGGAAATAAAAGCATAACTATTCAGTTTAAAGGTGCCGATTTCACGGACATACATTTTTGACAGAACCGTGTAAATTGCAAAAACAATTCCTGAAAAAATACCAAAAATAATCCCCAGCATCATATTATTGGAACCGGTAAAAAGATACCGTTCTCCAAAAGCAATGATTACAAGTCCCATCAGCCCGATTCCAAGCCCCAGAACATTCATACGGGTAAGTTTTTCTTTTTCAAAAAAAATGCTGAAAATGCCGACAAAGACAGGGTTGGCGCTGAAAATTATCGCTGCCAGCACCGCCTTGCTGTAGAAAACCGACAATTGCAGGAGCACCATGCTGATCGAAACATTCAGAATACCCACAAGCAAAATTTTGCCCACGATCTTTTTAGTGAAGCGAACTTTAATCCTCTTCTCCATCAATGCCATCGGTAATAAAAGCGTCCCGCCGATGAGAAAGCGAATCCCGGTCATACTCACCGCGGGAATATGATGACCAAACATCTTCCCCACGATCTCGTAGGTGGAAAATAAACTGATTGCCAAAAAACACAATAAATAAGAAGTACTCTTTTTCATTTATAAAAATCTCTCCATCATTTAAATAACCGCTAAATATACTATTCTGCCGATGAAATACCAGCAAATAATTCAGGCCGGTTAATCAATAAATTTTTCGACTTTATGAATTCGTTTTTATTGAAAATAATCACTATTTTTAAAACAAAAATTGCAGACTGATAAAATAGTTCTGTCAAAGGAAATTGAAACCATGAAAAGAATAATTTTTTTTGGATTGCTCATTTTTAACCTGGTATCCCAACTCTTCGCTCAGGACAGCGCCGGTACAGTTGATACACTCAATCCTGAAATCATTTATGAAAAATTATATCAGACAGCCAGCAAAGACCGGAAGATAAAAACCGATGAGCGGGCTATGCTGAAAAGCCTGCAACGCTCCCTGGAATTAACGAAATTTCAGGTCAAAAATATTGAAAACCGGCTGAATGTTTCTTTTCAAAATGTACTGGACCAATCAGGCCGCTGGCCCCTGGTACTTCAGAATGTGGCCTGGGGCGCCGGGCTCTACGGCTGGGGAATTCCGACTGTTTTGAATGTCAGGGATGACAAATGGTATATCGCCTCGGAATTGATGTCCTTTGCCGGCTCCTTTTATCTGACCCATCGCTATACGAAAAATATGAATATCCCCCATTCACGGGCGCAAATGATGCGTATGGGATCGGGTATTGGATTTCATTATGGGTTGGCATTAACCAAACTGATGAAATTAGATTATGATTCCGGTAATGAAGACCGGCTGATTCTGTCAATGCTTATGGCTTCGGTACCGGCGGGAATATGGGCGGGAGACAAATTACATCATCAATGGCAGCCTACCAACGGACAGGCCTGGGCGATTTCCCTGGCAGCAGTAATGGCCAATATTACCGCCACAAATCTTCATTACATTGCCGAAGAAAAACCCCGGGAACCCGCGTGGCCGGAACCGGTCTGGAACGAAGAATCAGCAACCTGGGATTATGCTGACTATGATGAATTTGAACAGTCCGAAGATTATGAAAAATACAAAGAAGATTTAGCCGCATGGGAACAGCGGCAAGCGGTGCTGACATTGCTCGCTTATCCTGCCGGACTCTATTTCGGTGAAAAACTTTTTGGTGAAAAGGAATATACTTTTGGTGATGCTATTCTACTCTACCAGGGTTATGGCGCGGGAACGTATTATGGCTTATTGGCAATGGATATTGTTTATGCCCATGACCTTGATCCGGAAGATGATCTCTTCCGGCTTAGTCTGATTGCCGGCGGCCTGGCCGGAACCTTTTGCTATGAGCGGATGATCAGTGGATGGGATTACAGTTTTGGCGAAGCTTTATTGGTTGGGGTCGGCACAATATCCGGCTCTGCTTTTGGCGCGGCTCTCGGCGTCATTGCCGAAGCGGAAGTGGAAATAATTGAACTGGGAGCTCTGCTGGGTGGCATTACCGGCACTTATCTCACGAAAAAGATTCTCTCACCGGAACAAGAATCCCTGACAACCAAAACCGCTCAAAACCTGTCTGTCTCCTTAGTACCCGACGTTAAATTTTTAAACGGCGCACATGGAAAATCCATTGCAACAGGGTTTGGTTTTCAGTTTAACTTTTAACAAGGAGATGTTATGTCAACGACAATTTTTTATTATACCGGAACCGGAAATTCGCTGTGGGTTGCCAAAAAGCTGGCAGAAAAACCGGACAATACCACCCTCCATTCCATTCCCAAAGTTACCGACGCAGAATTAACAAAAATGGACTTTGATATAGTGGGATTTGTATTTCCCGTCCATATCTGGGGAGTGCCGGGAAATGTTTTGAATTTTATCGAACGGATAAATTCCTTTGCTCCCAATTATTGTTTTGCCGTCGCCACCAATGGCGGACAAGTGGCAAATACACTAATACAATTACAAAAATTTCTAAAGAACAAAGGAGTTACCCTAAACTCAGGATTCGGTGTCACCCTGCCCTCAAATTATATTCCCTGGGGCGGTCCCGGCCCGGAAGAAAAACAACAAAAACTGTTTGCCGCAGCATCAGAAAAAATAGCGGCCATTTCAGATGTAATTACCAATAGAAAATCACAACCGATGGAAAAAGGACCGCTCTGGCAACGCCTTTTATTTTCAATGGTTTATAAAGCCAGCGCAAATCATGTCCGGGAAATGGATAAAAAATTCCGGGCCGATGAAAAGTGCAACAGCTGCAAAATCTGCGCGCAGGTTTGCCCGGCTGATAATATAATGATGGTAAATGGCAAACCGGACTGGCAGCATCAATGCCAGCAGTGCTACGCCTGTCTGCAATGGTGTCCTCAGGAAGCCATTCAGTATGGTAAAAAAACGCCGGACTATGAACGCTATCAGCATCCGGAAATCAAACTGAAAGAGATCCTTAAAACCAATTAATGCAAAGGAAACGCAATGCTCCGTCGATTACTGATTGTTTTTTCAATTTTAATCACAACGGGCTTTCCACAAACCACGATTCTGGTGGATTTCGGCGCCACTGAGGAGGACAACAGTTATGGTTTATCCGGCTGGAATACTCCCTTAATAAGTGAGAACCTTGTTTATACTTCTGATTCTGTAAACGGGCTTATTGTAAATGAACCGGACCCTGCTGAATTTTCCGATTATCGCGGTATTCAGGGTACGGATCATTATTTCGGAAAAGGTGATCGTGTTATCGTCACCTGGTACAATACCTCTGATCAGGAGATCGTCTTTACCAGTCGTATTAGTTTTACAGATACCGGTTCCCCGTCTCCCAGCGATACCGGCAATCCCTGGTACACCATGCGCAGTTTTGACGACTATCGCCGGACTTTTGCCACAATCGAACCAAACAGGACCGCAAAAACGGTTTTTAATATTGAGGCAAGTGGCATTCATCAAACCGAAGGCACCTATCAATCGGTGAATATCAATCTTGCCATCGAATGGGGTTCCACTTACGAAAAACAATATCTGATCTGTGACAAAATCGAACTCTCTCATGATGCCGACACCCTGGCTCCTGCTTCTCCCGAAAACCTGACTCTCACAAATGCCGGTGATTCCTATTGCCATATAAACTGGAACAGACCCGAGGATAATGTCGGCGTTGTTGAATATCTGATCTATGTGAATGGCAGGGTTGAAGGGTATTCCCGGGAAGAATCCTTTATCTGTAATTATCTGGAACCGGATCATGATTATGAAATTCATGTCACAGCCTTAGATGCCGCGGGCAATGATAGCCAGCCCTCAAGTGGTCTTACCATTTCCACTGAAAATTTTAGCGGAAGAGAGGGAGTGATCAATCCCGCCGGGTTTGAATACCTGGGGGCCTTTGCAGTTCCTGAAGTTTTTGCCTGGGGCGGCGAAGCCATCGCTTATAATATTCACGGCAACGCTGATGAAATTAACGGATTGAGTGGCTCACTCTTTCTCAGCAACCTGAATCAGCCGGAAAACGGACTGGTTGGCGAAATTACGATACCGGAACCTGTTCATAGGATAAATTTTTCGGAATTACCCCTGGCTGAAGTATTAACATATCCGGTGGATATTCGTCCCGAAAATATCAATAATTGGGATTATGTGGATATCTGGCGCACCGGTCTCACTTATCATCCGCTTGAGGAGCGGCTTTACAGTTCCTGGTCCATTCATTATACTGTGGGCGGGGAAAAACACGCCTCCATCAGTTGCTGCGACGCCAATGACCTGGCGGAAAGTGAAAAGCACGGCGCTTATTATGTTGGCAATTCTGAGGAATGGCCCATTGACGCGGCGCTGAACGACTGGTTATTTGCCGTTCCAGACACCTGGGCGAAGGACTATACGGATGGTCGTAACATGGTGGTCGGCCGCTGCCGGGATGGCGGTTTAAGCGGACTGGGGCCGACTTTGTACGCCTTTTCCGATTTTGCTGATGATATGCCGGAACCGGAAGCGGAGCTGCCGATCACAACCTTGCTGGAATACAGCCCTGTGGAAGGCACGGACAATTATCATTATCCAAATTCCCTGAAAGGCTATAATCATAGTGATGACTGGCGTGAAGCCCTCTGGCTCAATACCGCTAATCAATCGGCAGTGGCATTCATCGGCCGGAAAGCAATGGGTGACAACTGGTATGGATACCATGGGGAAAACCTTAGACACGAATGGGTTATTGCCGATATTCCCTATCCGGACATGTACGCATCAGATCCTGATGGCAAAGGATGGCGCGCCCACCGCTTGCAGCCTGTGATGATCTTTTATGATCCACAGGAGTTGGCAATGGTCGCTGGGGGTGATATAAATTCCTTCGCTCCCCAACCCTATGCCGCTTTTCGAATTGACACCTCCCTGTTTTTTGGTTCCCATCATGAAATATTTTCAGCTGCCGGTGATAGGGCTAATAGATTGATTTTTGTAACTGAGTTTGTGCGGGAGCAGGAAGGCCGGCTGGCCATTCATGTCTGGCAGTACGATGAATTAATCACCGCCAGTGAATCCATGAAACTGTTGCCAGAGCAATTTTCAATATCCCGCATCTATCCCAATCCTTTTAATCCCATTACCACGATAGAATTTGCTATTCCACAACAAAATATTGTTATAATAGAGTTATACGACATTGCAGGCCGGAAAATAAAAGAGCTTCTGAACCGGCGGATGCCAAAAGGTTATTATTCTATACCACTTGATGGCAATAATATGGCTTCAGGCATTTATTTTATTCAACTAAATTATAATGGTCAGTATATAACAAAAAAACTAACATTAATAAAGTAAGGAGACATCATGACATTCGATCCATTAACAGCATTAGACAAAGTCAATCCGGAATTATACAAAAAGATGGCAGACAACAACAAATCTGCTTTTTGCGAGGGCGCTATTCCTGTCAAATATAAATTCCTGCTGGCTATGGCGCTGGACGCCTGTGAAGGAGCCACCAACGGCGTCACGGCGCTCACTCAACGAGCCCTGGAGCAGGGAGCCACCAGAGAAGAGATCGCGGAGGTACTGGATGTTTTGCATTATGTCTGTGGCGGCGGCAGTATTTATACGGCATCCATTGGTATGAGCAAAGTGGAGAATTTATAAACCATGACTTATGGGCGTTCTGAAAAAAAGAATGGACGTCATGCAGTAAAAAATTAAGGCCATGAGTTATGGTGTTTCCTGAGCAACCGCCTTAAGTCAAGTTCAATAGATTTGCTGATTTGAAAGCATGGTGCCCGGAATTTTGAACTTAACTCAAGGCTGGGGGACATAAAACCATGACTTATGGGCGTCCTGAAAAAAAAGAATGGACGTCATGCAGTAAAAAATTAAGGCCATGAGTTATGGTGTTTCCTGAGAACCACCTTAAGTCAAGTTCAATAGATTTGCTGATTTGAAAGCAGTTGCCCGGTATTTTGAACTTAACTCAAGGCTGGGAGACATAAAATCTTGCGAATGGTTCCCGATTGCCTTCGGGACAGGTTCACCTTCGCAATGGTTGTTCATAATGGTAAATTTCCTACCGAACACCATTTCAAAGGTCTGCGACCATTTGAAAGGTGTAGGAAACGGTGTATAAAAAAGAAAGTTGCTTCATTCCAAACCGGAACAAAGCAACTCCTCTTCTCCATACTCAATAAATTTATTAAGTTAGAGAGCAGTTAATTAAACAACTGCTCTCTGAACTGTAAGGTTAGGTTATTTCAGTAATAGACTTCTGATAGTCGCGGTTTTTTGTCCCGCTGTCATACGGATGAAATAAATACCGGAAGGCATTTCACTGGCATTCCACTGCACTTTATAAGTACCACGGTTGAAATTACCATTAACCAGTGTTTCCACCTTTTCACCCAGCACATTGTAAATATCCAGTCTGACATCCGCTTTTTCATTCAGATCAAACCGCAAGGTTGTGGTTGGATTGAAGGGGTTCGGATAATTCTGCTGTAATGAGAATTTTTCCGGCAGCGAAATCCTGGTTTCTTCTGTTTTTACCACAGAACCGCCTGAACGTCCGGCAATCGCCAGCGTACTGAAGTGGGCGATGCCTGAATAAATTCGATTATGATAATAATCAACCACCGGCTGAATAATACCGGTTGAATCAAAATCCACATTTGCGGTATCATTATCCACATAGTAAAGTGAGAGATTTTCCGGCGCAATGTTATACTGTCTTAACAGGCCGCGTTTAAAAACTAATCCGGCGATCAGCGGTGAATCAAAATAATAGGGTTCTGTCAAAGTTGTATCATTGACATACACATCAAAATTGATTGCACTGAGTATCTTCCGCTTACCATTGCCAAAATTAACGGAATCCTCTTCTACATCAGCAAATTTTGGTAAACTGATATGAATACGAATATCTTCGGAAATACAGCCTACGGGAAAATAGAGCATTCCGCCATTGTAAATATTAAATGGATGAGGCATTCCCCCGATAATCCACCGGTCGCCTTCGGTTAGTGTTTTAATAATTTTATACTCTTTGTTAGGGGCCGGATGATCACGTGTCAGTGTTATTGTATTAATATTATCATCAGTGGTGGAATCTTCCACGATCAAAAATGATGTACCAATACTATTTTCAGAATACGCATTGATCACACCAAAACCGGTACCGGTTGAGTTAAAAAGACCGGTTTCATCGATAGTGCCGATGTCCATGCCACGAACATTCCAGCTGTCTGCTGTGGTATCCACTAGCATTTCATCGTATTGATAATAGGCATTATACTGTAAAGCAGACCCGATATTGATAATCGTGTCTTCCGGCAGTATTGTTAGGTTATGATCCATATCGAAATTTCTTTGTTTTCGAATACGAATAACAATTGAATCACTCAAATCATCTAACTCTGCGGTGACTTTGCCCATACCGATATTTTCAGCAACAAAGGTGGTATCATCCAGAAAATAACCTAAACTGTCAGGTGTAACAGTAAGGGCTACCAGTGTATCGGTTTCATTCTCCAGGGAGTCAGAATAGATCACCTTAAAACTGGTTGTATCGCCTGTGAAGAAAACGCGGTTTTCCGCCCAAATTTTAATTTTAGGCTGGTCTGTATCCTCTTCGTCGTCATCTTCGGCTTCAACTTCTATTTCAAGGGTATCAGCCAGCTCGCCTAATTGTGCGGCGAGATATCCTTCTCCGGCCATGTTGGCCACAAAGGTTGTATCATCTAAAAAACTTCCCAGGGAATCAGGATAGACACTCATTGCTACGAGAGTATCGGTTTCATTTTCCGTGCCGTCTTTAGTATCCACATATACAGCGGTAAAAACAATTGTATCTCCGACAGTTATTTCCGCCTCTTCGGGATTAACCCTGATGTAAGGTAAATCCTGCGCGTATGCTCCTGAAATCAGGAATAAAAGTACTAAAAAAATTGAATAACATTGTTTCATAATGAAACACTCCTTTCTAATTAAACTACCATGAGTATAGTGATTTTAATCACCAAATTCTATGATCTATATCACATACTCGCTTTTAAAACCATGACTTATGGGCGTTCCCAAAAAAATAATTGACGTCATGCAGCAAAAAATTGAGGCCATGAGTTATGGTGTTTCCCGATGAACCGCCTTAAGTCAAGTTCAATAGATTTGCTGATTTAAAAGCATGGTGCCTGGAATTTTGAACTTAACTCAAGGCTGAGGGCATAAAACCATGACTTATGGTGTTGTTCACCATTTCAAAGGTCTGCGACCATTTGAAAGGTGTAGAAGATACCTCAAGGCTGCTTTGTTGTGATATCACTGATGCGTTGCTTGACATCCCTGATCTCGGGCAGGTTTTGGTTGAAGATATTCCAGAGGTCGAGAAATCTCCGGTACTGTTCCAGGGCTTTTTGGTCATCTCCTCTGGACTGATAAGCAATACCTAATTCATAATGGTAGGATGGATGGATCAGGCGCAGGTCATTGCGATCCGGATTGATTTTCAGGATTTTTTCGTATTCCGCAATCGCTTTATCAATCTCCCCATTTTTATAATAGGCCAGCGCCAGCACATTTTTGCGGGTGAGATTATAAATAATGTAGGTTTCCACCTGGGAAGGCGGCCGGATTTTCAGTTTATCCGTGTTCTCCAGAAACTTTATTGCTGTTTTGTAAGAGCCAATTTCCACCATCTTTGAAGAGAAAACATAATCATAATAGAATTTTGTCCATTTCTTGCTTTGCAATAGGTTAGAGATGAGTTCCGGTGTTTTTTCAGCTTCCTGGATAACGCCCTTTACATCGAGGTTGTCCTTATTCAGCAGCATTTTGAACATGAGATACAAAGTGTTATTAAAATCAGCGGCGGAATCAAAATACTTCTCCATTTTTTCCAGTGACTGCTGACTGAGAATATCTTCTCCCATGGCGTCATAGACCATATGCAGATAAAAATTTGTAATGGCGACTTTATAATCATTATCCATGTTAGCAAAAATAGATTCCGATATCTGCATATTATTAATGGCCCGGTCATATTCACCCAGCCAGAAATTGAGGAATCCCTGCAATTGATAGCGTTCAGCTTTGATACCGTTGGTTTCCGCCAGGTCAATGGAACGCTTGACCCAATAAAACGCCATATTATATTCCTCTAACAAGGCATACATATATCCGATACGAAATTCCGAGAAGCCGGGATCAATATTCGAAGCATCTTCATATTTTTCAATGGCTTCACGTATTTTCCCCATGGCAAAATAGATATCTCCCATGGTATCATGAGGATTGGCATCATTGGGATATAATTTCAGATAACGGCGCAGGTAAGCCAGGGCTTTTTCAAAATCCGCAATTTCAGGTTTCAGGTAAATATAAACCATGGCATTCAATGCCGGCCCGTATTCCGGGTCCAGTTCCAGGGCTTTCTCCTGTTCTTCGATAGCCCGGTCATCCCCCAGTTCGAAATAAATAGTTCCCAATATATAGTGTACCTGCTTGTCGTCAGGAAATTCTTCGGCGATCTGCTCCAGGATTTCAATCCGTTTCATCAGGTCATTTTCAATGGCATCGGCATAGGCGGCGTCAATATAGAGTTGCTCCTTCCTGGATGAAGATGCTGAAAACTCTTTCGCCTTTTGAATCGCTTCATTGCGTTTTTGAATATTCCCGATATTATCATAGATCTGGGAGAGGACAAGATAAGCGGAGGCAAAGGTTGAATCAAATTTGATGGCCCGTTGAATATAATTCAGCGCCTCGGAATTATAGGCCAGATAATAGGCTTCAAATCCTTTGATGTAATTTTCATAGGCTTTAATGGAATTCGTAGTAATGTCGGAAATATTGATATCCTGTTCATCTTCGCGGGTGATCCCGATGTTGTCCACGATCTTTTTGGTCAATTCATCCACCATTGTGAAAAGATCATCGATTTTTTCACCGGTCACCTGCTCGGAGAAAAGATTGCGGCCGGTTTTGACATCAGCGATTTGGGCATTAAGGCGGATCTTATTCCCGATCTGGATAATGCTGCCGTGCAACATGGTATTGACGCGGGCTTCCCGGGCAACATCAGTGGCCACCTCTTTATTAACGGTTTCCATATTTTCATGCCCCGTTTTCCGGAGAATATCAAAAAGCCGCTGACTGCTCACCACTTCCAGTTTGTCAAACCGGGACAAATTGGTGATCAACATATCCACGATGATCTTTTCCAGGTCCGGCTGGGCGGTGCGGTTATTAAAATACATGACAGCAATAGAAGGCCTTTGGGTTTCAAAATCCACAACCCCACGCTTACGGTTGAAAAATATCCCTGATACATAGGCGGTTACCAGAATCAAGGCCATAAGCGCCACACTGATTCCTATGATCAGATAGCGTCGTTTCTGCGGCGTCAGAATAATCGTGGTTGACTGTCGCACTTTGCTGCTGCGTTGCTTACGTATTCCCGATTGCCAGAGGGCGCTGGAAGTTATGGTGTTATCATAGCTATCGGAATTTTTATTAAAATAATTTAAGTCGGCAATGAATTCATTGATTTTCTGATAGCGGTCGGCAGGCTCCTTGGCCAGCAGACGGTTGATGATAGTTTCAATTTCCGCCGGAATATCGGGAATATACTTTGACAAAGGTTCCGGATCATCATTCAGGATAGAGTATATCAGGGCCTGGGGATATTCGCCGATAAAGGGCAATCCCCCCGTGAGCATTTCATAAAAAAGAATTCCCAGGGACCAAATATCCGAGCGGTGGTCGACAGTTCCACCGGTGGCCTGCTCCGGTGACATATAAGCTACAGTTCCCAGTGTAGACCCATCGGTGGTCATTGACACGCCGGCCATTTTTGCCAGTCCGAAATCCAGTATCTTGACAATCCCGTCTTTGGTTATAATAATATTACCCGGTTTGATATCGCGGTGGACAATTCCCTTTTCATGGGCCTTGCGCAGGCCTTTGGCAATTTGCAGGGTAATGTCCAGGGCTTCCGAGAAATCCAGTTGCCCTTTTTTAATTTTATCCTTGAGGGTTTCACCGTCGTAATATCCCATGGCGATGTAAAGTGAGCCGTCATCGGTTTCATTGATCTCATAAATTGTGCAGATATTGGGGTGATCGAGAGCGGAAGCGGCTTTGGCCTCCTGAATAAAGCGGTCTTCTTTTTCTTTGTCCTGGAGAAATCTGGAAGGCAGGAATTTAAGCGCCACAGTGCGGTCAAGTTTTGTATCCTCGGCCTTGTAAACAACTCCCATGCCTCCTTCACCGAGTTGTTCTATGATCTTATAATGGGATACAACTTTTCCTATCACGCTTGTTTAGCCTTTGTATATGAATTATTTTTCTCTCTTAATTATTAAGAGTGTCATATCGTCGTTCTGAACACCGCCTTTCGAAAATTCCATTACCTCGGCAATCACCTTATCGATAATTTCCCGGCCCGGTAGTTTGCGATATTTTTTAAGGGCTTCGATCAGGCGCCATTCCTCAAAATACTTTTCATCATGATCGCCGGCTTCAGTGATGCCGTCGGAATATACAGTCAGCATATCACCGGGCGCCATTTTTATGGTTTCCTGCTCATAACAGGCTTTCTCCAAAAATCCCAGCACTGTTCCGCCTACTTCCAAGAATTTTGACGAGCCGTCCGCCCGCATATAAACCGGTGGATTATGTCCGGCAATGGAATAGGTCAGGTCATGGGTTTTTGAATTCAGCACAGAATAAAAAAGCGTGGCGAATTTTTCGATCGCCGTGCTGTGAAAAAGCATGGTGTTGGATTTTTCCAGGCATTCGGAACAGGAGCCGGTGGCGAAACATTGGCCCCGCAATGTCGCCTGCAGATTTGCCATGATCAGGGAGGCCGGAACGCCTTTTCCGGAGATATCACCGAGACACATCGCCAGTTCATCATCATTGATAGGAATAAAATCATAATAATCCCCACCCACCTCCTTGGCGGAAACGGAAAATCCGGCAATATCATAGCCGGGCATTGTTGGGGTTTCCTTGGGCAACAACTGTCCCTGGATTTCCCGGGCAATACGGAGGTCTTCTTCAATGGCGCGCAGGGTTTGTTCCTGATTATAAAGCCGCGCGCTTTCGATTACCTGGGCGGACTGGGCGGCAATAATGGAGAGAATACGTTTGTCATTATCGGTAAAGCCCTTTTTATCCTTCTTATTGAACAGATTCACCAGGCCGATCATGCTTCCTTTGACATTCAGGGGCACGCTTAACAGGGATTTAATGGCAAAGTCGGCGTCATTCAATATCTTGAAACGTGTATCCGATGAAAAATCATTGACGATCAGTGGTTTTTTATGCTGCAACATCCAGCCTGACAATTGCACGCCAAAATGATAAGGGATCTGGGATTCACGGTCATCGATCTTGCGGATCATGGTCTGAAAGGGTTTGTCAGTACTCTGCTCATCCAGGAGTGTAATGGTCCCCTGCTCCACATTCAGATGCTTGACACATTTATGAACGATGAGGTCGATCACCTGGTCCAGTTCCCAAACGCCGCTTATGGCGGTAGCGATCTCATTCAGAATTGATAATTCCTGAACCGACTCCCGCAACCGTTTGACTTCTGCTGATTCTTTACGAAAAGGCAATTTACCACTCACTCCCGATATTAAAATTTATAATCATAAAACCGGACAATTATTTCCAATCAAACACCTGAATAAAAATTGAGTTTAACGGGAAAACATCATCCGGTATTTCATTTATTTAAATGATTCAACAGCTTCTTCCACACTGTCAAAAGATTCAAATACTTCCTGAAGTTTCATCTGGTAAAAAAGGGTTTCCAGTTTGCTGGACGGACGGGCGATTTTCATTTCGCCGTCAGCGGCTTTCAGAGATGAATAGGAGGCCATCATTGAGCCAAGGGCAGTACTTCCAAACCATTTTACCTTACCCAGATCAACAACCACCTTCTTTTTTCCCTCTTCAATCAGTTTTTTGACGTAAGGATGAATTTCCATTTTTACATTGATCATATCACCGGATAATACCAGTATAGTTACATCACCTTGTTGTTTTTCATTAATTTTCATTCTTTTCTCCTTTTAAAACATTGCTGTCGTTTTTTATATATTTTAGTAATATCAGTTTATTTTTCCCTTTATCATGACTGTAATTTACATCATCCACCAGGGTCTTGATCATGGGAATGCCCAGTTTACCATCTTTATATTGCATAAAATCCTGTTCCGTGTCAAATTCCTCGATGGCCTTGAAATTGATCCTTTTGCCCGCATTGACCACTTCCGCGATAATCCGGTCCTCATGGATCATCAACGTCAGCACCGAACAATTATCCGGACTATACAGCAGGCCGTTACCAAAGGCTTCCCCCACAGCCACCGTAAAAACATCAGCGTCAGCCGCTGTCATACCATGCTGCTTAAAAATAAAATTGATCAGATCCCAGGTTTTTTCCTGGTTATTCAGATCACCTTCAATGGTTATTTTATAAGTCATTTCCTACCAACCTATTTTATTCCTAAACCTTCCCGGTCCATCAAAAATTAATAAACTGCGGACACAAATTAAAGAGAATAATAAGAGCAAAATTTCAATTTTTATAAAAACTCCCGATTATGACAGAAATATTGTCCCGGGAACCTTCTTCATAAGCAAACTCAACTAACTTTTTGACAGCACTTTCCGCCGATTTATTATTATCAATAATAGTCTGTAAATCTTCCCCATTATCAGTTAATTTATCAGGCAGCAGACCATCGGAACAGAGCAGCAGGCGATCGCCATCCCGTAATTGGAAAAATGGCGCGTCACTGGGAAAAATATCCATTCTGTTCTCATGCGTGGTGATGGAACGGGTGATAATATGTTTCAGTTGTTCTTTCATTACAGGGTCAATCTCCTGTTCCGGAAATTTTTCCGCGTACTCATTGAGGTAAGAATGGTCATTGGTCAGTTGCTGAAACCAGCCGTCACTGTTCAGATAGGTACGGCTGTCGCCGATATTGCCGATCACATAATAATTTTTCATTCCCAACACCAGCGTGAGCGTTGTGCCCATATTCTTCAGTATCGGCTTAGCGGCAACGGCTTCACTGATCTGCCTGCGGGCGTTGTCACTGATCACCTGAAGGGTGCGCTTCATATTATATTCATCAGGATTTTTCACAAATTCGTAAAAGGCTTTTTTGCATTGGCAAATGGCGATCTTACTGGCGGTTTCACCACCGTAATTACCCCCAACGCCATCAGCAACAGCCATGATGAAAGCGTTATTTCTCTCCTCATAGAATATCTTATCCTGATTGGTGTCCCGGCGGCCTTTGATCGATTTTCCAAATATTTCTATTTCCATTTTATTCACTCACATTTTTTAACGCAGACAAACTTTTACTTCACAGAATAGGTCCCCGGGAAGGCAACCTCCCGTCTTCGTCCTTCGGACTTCTCCGGGCAGGCAACCTTAACCTCAGCCTCAGCCTTATTCCCCAATAACCTTGATCAGATAACGCTTGGGCCGTTGCCCGTCAAATTCCCCGTAAAAGATCTGTTCCCAGGGGCCGAAATCCAATTTTCCATCGGTAATGGCAACCACCACTTCCCGGCCCATGACCTGGCGTTTCATGTGGGCATCAGCATTGTCTTCGAATCCATTATGGGCGTACTGGCTGTGGGGTTTCTCAGGCGCCAGTTTTTCCAGCCATTTTTCAAAGTCCGCATGCAGGCCGGGTTCATCATCATTAATAAAGACGCTGGAGGTAATATGCATGGAATTCACCAGCACCAATCCTTCGGTGACACCGCTTTTTTCCACAACTTCTTCCACTTTAGGTGTAATATTGATCATCATTCGGCGACGGGGAACTTCCAAAGTAACATCTTCTCGATAGGATTTCATAATACTCCTCAATTTTGCTTCTTTTATATAACATTATAAATCTATAAAATTTTGCGGGATTATCAACAAAAGAATTTTTAAGATTTTTTGTTCACGGACAAAGGCGGATAAAGAGGAATGGCTGTATCTCTGCTGAATATTCTTGCCAATGATGGGTAAAGTTTCGCTATGGTTGAT
>CAYYMT010000085.1:0-3663 GCA_964472715.1 uncultured bacterium
CAAATAAGAGGAATAAATGAGTAAATTATCCATTGTCAGCGAATTTTTCGAATTTCTGAAAGAGCATAAAAAGTTCTGGATGATCCCTATTGTCATCATTTTACTGGTGCTGGGATTATTGGTTGTGTTGGGGCAGGGAAGCGCGCTGGCGCCGTTTATTTATACGATTTTTTAAATATGCGGACTTTTAGTCTGTTTTTTAGGATAACTGTAAGTGACAATTCGAATTGTCGCCACCATTGAGATGAGATTTTCTTGATTTATTGGGCAAAATTATTATGAAAAAAGAAACAAAATTTAAAATCCTGGCTGTCCTACTGCCATTTCTATTATTGATATTTTTGGAACTGGTTTTCAGAATCTTTAATCTTTTTCCACAGGTTCCCTTATTTATTGAGGATGAAGAACAAAATCTGGTGATGATCAATTCCCGCATTGGCGAGCGGTATTTTGATAAACGGAAAGTGCCGGTACCGAACCTCTATCCACAAACTTTTACTTATGAAAAATCGCCCAAAACCTTTCGCATATTTTGTTTGGGCGGTTCTACCACTGCCGGATTTCCCTATGAAATGACCGTACCCTTTCCACAGCAACTGAAATTCATGCTTCAGGAAAATCAACCCGACAAAAATTTTGAAGTGATTAATCTTGGACTGTCCGCGATCAACAGTTTTACGGTGCTGGATTGGCTTCCCGAGATTCTCGGCCATGATCCTGATTTGGTATTGATTTATATGGGGCACAATGAATTTTATGGCGCTTATGGCACCGGCTCCAATATTTCCCTGGGAAATAATGGCGGTTTTTCGCGCTTCATGCTGAAAATGCAAAAAGTCCGCATCTTTCAGGCCATGAAAACACTGGTCAATAGTTTTGCACCTCAACAACCTGCTGTCACTGACGCAACGCTGATGGAAAAGATAACCGACAGCCGCAATATTCCGCCGGATTCGGAACTGCGGCAGATCACCTATCAGAACTATGCTGATAATCTTGATATTATTTTAAAAAAATTAGACAAACAGAACATTCCGGTGATCATGAGTAATTTAGTCAGCAATCTCGGGGATCAGCCGCCTTTAGGCAAAGAGGGGAGATTGGCTGATGAATCAATGACCGCGCTGGATTATTATCAAAAGGGGATAACGGAAAAAGATTCCATGGCGGCCTATGAATATTTTGTAAAAGCCCGGAACCGTGATGAAATACCTTTCCGTGCACCTTCTGAAATCAATTCGGTCATCAAAAATAAGTCAAAGGAATTTGATGTTGGAATAATTGATATGCAGAACGCATTCAGAAACAATTCCAACGAAGCAATTCCCGGTGACAAATTATTCTGTGACCATCTGCACCCTAATCCGGTTGGCTATTATCTGATGGCGACGCAATTCCTGAAGAAGATTTACGAAAAAGATATGCTCGATAAAAAATCATCGGTTGATGACGAATTAACACCAAAATATGTCACCCAACTGGACTGGGAGATTGGCGGATTGCGCGTATTCAAACTGGAACAGAAATGGCCTTTTTTCAGTCAGGAAACAGACTATTCCGGACGAAGTGATCCTAACAGAAACCCGGCTGTAAAAATTGCGGAAGATTTTTTATTCAATCATCACATCTGGGGAAAAGCCCATAGCGATATGGCTGATCATTATATTGATGTGGATAATCATCAGAGGGCCTGTAGAGAGTTCCAGGCAATTTTAGCGATGTTTCCCGAAAAATTACCTTACTATCGAAAATTAGTCGATTGTGCGAAAGAAATAAAAAGTTGGCAAATAGTAGAACGATATAGCGAAAAAGCACTGATACGGACTGATGTAAAAGGGAAATTTTATTATGACTTAGCCGTTGCTCAGTACCGTACCGGAAAATCCGACATTGCCATGAAAAATTTTCAGAAAGCCCTGCAAACTCAGCAATTAGATCGCCAGGAAATTGCTTTTACTCATTTTTATCAGGCCTTGATTTTAGCAGAAAAAGAGCAATATGAAGCCGCGTATGATATGTTAGAAGTTGTCATACTGGAAATGCCGGGCTTGCAAACAGCGAAAAAGTTTTTAGGAGAAATCGAAAAGAAATTACTGGAACAGGAATCAAAATGAAGAGCATAATTCTAATGTTTTATTTTCTAATTTTAATCGGTCTAAACGCATGTACGGATAAATCCGAAATACTTAAAGACCCTAATCTTGAATATCAAAAATATACTCCAATATCCACAGATATAGTAATCAGTCGCGCAGACTACGCTGAAAAATTCCAGGGTTTCTGGCTGGGACAATGTATCGCCAACTGGACCGGCCTGATCACAGAGATGGATAAAATCGGTGGTGACGGTAAGGATAGCAAAGCCGCCGGGTTTTACACCCGTGAAAATTGGGGCGGCCCGGATGAACCTAATCTTTGGGGCGGTAGCGGATTATCAGATACTATCGAATTTCTGTTTGCTGATGCGGACAGTATTTGGGGGGCAGATGATGATACGGATATCGAGTATATGTATCAGCATTTGTTATACACAAACCAAACTGCCATTTTAACACCAGAACAAATTCGTAACGGGTGGCTGAAACATATTAAAAAGGAAGAAGAAAATTATTTGTGGGTGTCCAATCAACAGGCTTTTGACCTGATGCAAAAAGGAATATTGCCGCCGGAAACCAGCAATCCTGATTTGAATCCTCATTACGAAATGATTGATGCCCAGTTGACTACGGAAATTTTTGGGTTATTTGCACCGACACGACCGGATTTTGCCCTAAAGATGGCTGATCTGCCCATTCATACAACTGCCAGGGAAAATGCCGCCTGGATTTCTGAATTCTATGTGATTATGCATTCACTGGCATCGGTAGTAGAAAATGATTTACCGATGAAAGAAAAATTACAATGGATGGCGTCGGAAGCAAGATTGCATCTGCCGGAAGATTCCTATTCCGCAAAGATGTATGATTTTGTAAAATCGCAGTACGAATCAGGCGTGTCCTGGGAAGAAACCCGGGATGCATTGCATGATAAGTACCAGGTCAGACAGGAAGATGGCTATGAGTGGTCAACAAAAGATGAAGTTTGCAATGGCTGTTTTGCGGCTGGGATCAACTTTAGCGCTTCCATCATCAGTTTACTTTATGGCGAAGGTGATCTTAAAGAAACTATTAAAATTGGCGTTCTCTGCGGCTGGGATTCCGATAATCCCACAGCTACCTGGGGCGGACTGATTGGTTTCATGATTGGGAAATCCGGTGTGGAAGAGGCCTTTGGACGGAAATTCTCCGATAAATTCAATATTCATCGAACACGTATCAATTTTCCCAATGATGGTATTGATACGTTTGATAATATGGCTAAAATCGGCGTGTTTATCATTGATCGAGTTGTGCAGGAGGAACTTGGTGGTGGGATTGATTTGAAGAGGAATGTGTGGTATATACCAAAAAATTAAAAAAACTCTTGAAAGTACTTTTAAAAATATTTACATTAGTATTATTTTGAAAGGACGGTGTTATGAAAACAATCAATGCCAATGAAATAAAAAAAAGAGGAATTAGTGTCGTTGACAACATTCTGGAATCTCAGGAGCCGGTACAGGTTATTCATCGCAGTAAAATCAAATACGTTATTCTGAAAAAAGATAATTATGATGATCTGGTT
>CAYYMT010000085.1:3763-15052 GCA_964472715.1 uncultured bacterium
CAAAGTCCGGCCGGCCCTTTGTCTCACCTCAGTTGTTGGTCAATATGAAGAGGTGGTTATCGCATTCATTTCCAGTAAAATCCGTAAGAAATCGCTCAACAGTGATATTATTATTTCTAAAGAATCTCAGGATTGGGTTGGAACCGGTCTGAGTGTTGATTCTATAATTCGGTTACATAAAATTGTGACAATTTCCAAAAGCATCATTAAACGGAAACTGGGGGAAATAAATGTCAATACTGAAATGTTGGTGAAGAGAAAGTTGTTGGATCTGTTTATTTCATGAAATTTACAAATAATTATGCGGTGTAAATAAAAAAGCCCCTCGATTTTTGTAAATGAGGGACTTTATAAATAATAATATATTTACTGAAGATTACCAGATTCTGGCGCGATCCTCAGGTGCTAAATATAAAGCATCGCTTTCACTGATATCAAAGGCTTCATAAAAAGCATCGATATTTCGTACCGTTCCATTGGCGCGTAAAAATCCCGGCGGATGGGGATCGGTTTGCACTTTGGAAGCTAGGTATTCATCCCGAAGTTTGGTTCGCCATACCTGTGCAAAGCCCAGAAAAAATCGTTGTCTGGGTGTGAAGCCGTCGATTGTTTCTGAGGGGTTTTCCGCAAGTTCTTTTTGCAGAGCATGATAAGCAAGGGTAATACCGCCCAGATCCGCGATGTTTTCACCGGCGCAAAGTTCGGTATTCAAGCGCAATGAATCAAGAATCGGATATTCCCTGTATTGGGCTAGCAGCACTTCAGCACGTTTATTAAACCGTTCTGAATCTTCATCTGTCCACCACATTTCCAGGTTGCCATTGGCAGCGAATTTACGGCCCTGATCATCGAAACCGTGGGTCATTTCATGGCCAATCACAGCGCCAATCGCACCGTAGTTAATGGGCGCATCTGCCTGCATATTAAAGAAGGGAGGCTGTAAAATCGCGGCCGGAAAAACAATTTCATTGCTGGTTGGGCTATAATAGGCATTGACGGTTTGTGGAAACATGTGCCACTTTTTGGGGTCTTTGGGTTTATTGATTTCTGACAGACCGTCATCAAAATTGAAGCGTCGTACACGACGGATATTATCAAAATAGGAATCCTTTTTGATTTCCAGATCGGAATAATCTCTCCATTCATCGGGATAGCCGATTTTGACACCAAAGGATTCCAACTTTACAAGGGCTTTTTCCTTTGTTTCATCACTCATCCAGTCAACCTCTTTAATCCGTTCCCGATAAGAATCTTTGAGGTTGGTCACCAGGCGCATCATACGGGCTTTGGCTTCGGGCGGGAAATATTTCTGCACATAAATTTTTCCCACGAGTTCCCCAAGAGAGCCATTGACCACATTGGAAACCTGTTTCCAGCGCGGTGACATTTCTGTCTGACCATTGAGAAATTTATTGTAAAATTCAAAATCATGGGTGACAAAATCTTCACTAAGATAGTTGGCCGAAGAATTGATCAGTTCCCATTTCAAGTAGAGTTTCCAATCATCCACCGGAATCTCGGTGATCATATCAGATACTTCGCTGAAAAATTTATTAGGAAATACATTGACCGTTCCCGGATCATCCAGACCGATACCTGCAAAGAATTTTTGCCAGTTGTAGGCCGGACATATTTCACTGTCGAATTTTTTTACATCCATCTTATTCAGCAGTACACGGGGATTGCGCATTTCGGCGCGGGCCAGGGAAACTTCAGCAAGTCGGGTTTCAATTGCCATAATAGTTTTTGCTGCCGCTTTGGCATCTTCCTCACTATAATTAATCAATTGAAACATTTTGGTCATGTGCTTCAGATATTCTTTGCGGATTTTTGGTGCCCGTCCGGTTTCTTCCAGATAGTAATCTTTGTCCGGCAGGCCTAATCCGCCCTGAGTTACCCAGGTAATGATCATTTTACTGTTTTCCAAATCATCAGAGCCACCAAAACCAAATAAGGGTGAATAGCCGTCTTTGTACATTTCCGCAATTTTGGCTTCCACCTCCTGCTGTGTCTGCATTGCATCAATTGATTTCAGATCTTTTTTGATCGGATTGAAGCTCAGTTGATTGATTGTTTCCGTATCCATGCCCATGATATAGAGATCACCAATTTTTTGCATGGGTGTACCTGAGGGGGCTTCGGTTGATTTTGCTTTTTCAAACACCTTTTTGAGGCGCTGTTTATTTTCTTCTCTCAGTTCGATGAAACTGCCCCAGCGTGGATAATCACCTGGAATTTCTGTGTTTTTGAGCCAGGTTCCATTGACATATTTGAAAAAATCGTCACCGGGTTTTACGGATGCATCCATGGTGCTGAGATCAAATCCGTTTTCATAGGAAATTGTTGTTGATGGTTTCGTGGTACGGCTGTTCTCAACCTTTTGTGGTTTTTGAGTACAACCCACCAGGAAAACAATCAGTAAAAGGGTTGCAATAATTGCGTCTTTTCTCATCCTTCTCTCCTTTTTTTAATGAGGGTTTTATATTGGATATTCAGGTTTTTTTTAAATAATAATTGTTGTTGATTGTTTAAATTCATCAAAGTTTGGATTTGTTTTTTGATTTATACCTGTATCATCTATTAATTGCGGGCAGTTTCAAAATATTCGATCCAATTAACTTAAAAAAATGCCTTCAAATTTAAATAAATTTATATGCCTCCTCCATCAGAAAGTTATGAAAACAAAATAATCCGAATGAATAGCATTATTTCGGGCTAAAAAAAATAAAGGGCAACAAGATGTTTGATGCCCTTTAGGATTATGAGATTGTTTTGCCAATCTTTGAATTCAGGAATATTAATCCATTGAAAATTGTCGATAATTCGGCGCTTCCTTACTGATCCTGATATTATGCGGATGACTTTCTTTGATTGAAGCTGAGGTTACCTGGATGAATTGAGATTTTTTCTGTAAGGTGGGAATATCTTTTGCGCCGCAATATCCCATTGAAGATCGGATACCACCGACAAGTTGATGTATCGTGCTGCCAAGTGAACCTTTATAGGGCACAATACCTTCAATACCTTCCGGGACTAATTTTTTTTCATCCTTAGTGGACTGAAAATAACGGTCCTTGCTCCCTTTTTTCATGGCGGCTAATGAGCCCATGCCACGATAGGATTTATAAACCCGTCCTTCATACAACACTTTTTCACCGGGAGATTCGTCCAGGCCTGCCAGCATCGAACCCAGCATTACGGTATTTGCACCGGCGGCCAAAGCTTTGGCCACATCACCGGAATAGCGAATTCCTCCGTCGGCAATAATGGGAATTCCTGTCCTGTTGGCAACTTCCGCACAGTTCATGATTGCTGTCAATTGTGGTACACCAACTCCGGCAACGACACGGGTGGTACAAATTGCGCCGGGACCGATACCAACTTTCACAGCGTCAGCGCCGGCATCTGCCAATACCTGTGTGGCTTCGGCAGTGGCCACATTTCCTGCAATGACATCAATATTGCTGATATTCTTTTTTATATCCCTGACAGTATTGATTACACCGCTATTATGACCATGCGCCGTATCCACAATCAGGACATCGACATTCTGACGGGCCAGTTCCTGTGCTCTTTCCAGATAATCACCACTGGCACCAATAGCGGCGCCAACCCGTAACCGTCCCAGTGTATCTTTAACAGCATGGGGATATTTTTGATTTTTCTGAATATCTTTGACTGTTATTAGTCCTTTTAAAAGGGAATTTTCATCAACCACCAGAAGTTTTTCTATTTTATGTTTTTGAAGTAATTCCTCAGCTTTTTTCAGAGTGGTTCCAACCGGGCAGGTGACAAGATTTTTGGCAGTCATGCGGTCACGGATCAACAGATCATGATTGGTTTCAAAGCGAATATCACGGTTGGTCAATATTCCTACCAGATGTCCATTCTCTACCACCGGAATGCCTGAAATGGAATATTTTTCCATCACCTGAAGTGCATCATCAATGGTTTTATCCGGAGGCATCGTAACGGGATTAACGATCATTCCACTTTCTGACCGTTTAACTTTATCCACTTCGGAACATTGTTCTTCGATGGTCATATTTTTATGAAGAATGCCAAGTCCGCCTTCCCGGGCCAGGGCAATTGCCATTTCTGCTTCTGTCACAGTGTCCATGGCGGCACTAAGGATCGGAACATGCAGACGAATCGTGGCAGTCAGATTGGATTCAATATTTACCTGGTTCGGCAATACATCGGATTCTGCCGGCACTAACAACACATCGTCAAAAGTAAGGCCGTTTGCAATAATTTTCTTTTTCATAGACTTTCTCGCTTATATTATTAATTATTAATTACTTCCAATAATTTATGATAAAAAATTTCGTCCTGAAAGAATTCTTCTGCACGGTTTAAATCTTTATAAAAAGTGCGGTCATAATCGAGATGTTTGACCAGTGAACGGATTTTGTCGTATCCTAATTGTGTTCCCCGGCCGCCTTTGAGATTTCCACGGAAATCTATTCCCTGGGTTGCCGCCAGCATCTCGATCCAGATGATCTGTTTGACATTTTTCATTATCTGGTTGAGTTTTAGACCGGCGTTGGGTGCCATGCTCACATGGTCTTCCTGGTTGGCGGAAGTGGAGATTGTTTCCACTGAGGCGGGATTGGCTAGGGTGCGGTTTTCGGCTGTTAGAGCGGCAGCAGTGACCTGGGCGATCATAAATCCCGAATTTATACCACTGGATTCAATCAAAAAGGGTGGAAGCCCACTCATGGTGGTATCGATCAGATTCGCCACCCGGCGTTCACTGATATTGCCCAGTTCCGTCAGCGCAATTGAGAGGTAATCAGCAGCCATAGCAATGGGTTCGGCATGAAAATTTCCTGCCGAGATGATCTCTTCATTTTCGATAAATACCAGGGGATTATCCGTCACTGCCTGGGTTTCATTTTCCAGTATATTCCTGACATAATTGAGTGTGTCGCGGACTGATCCCAACACTTGCGGCGCACAGCGATAACAATAGGGGTCCTGAACTTTTTCACAATCTTTATGGGAAGCTACAAGTTTGCTGTATTTTAGTAATTTGCGCACATTGGCTGCCACGGTTTTTTGGCCGGATTGACGGCGAACTTCGTGGATTCTGGCGTCAAAGGGCTTATCGGTTGCCAGATCCGCTTCAATGCTAAGTGCCAGGGCAAGTTCCGCCATATACACAATCTTTTCAGCTTCCAGATATGCATCCAGTAACAATGCCGTAGAGTATTGAGTGCCGTTGATCAGGGACAGACCGTCTTTTGCGCCCAGACTTACAGGCTCGTAAACGCCCTGCTCAACCAGATCGGCTGCTTCCACGCGTTCATCCTTGTAAAAAACTTCTCCTTCACCAATCAGCGGCAGAGACATGTGGGCCAAGGGAGCCAGATCGCCGCTGGCGCCCACTGAACCGCGCCGTGGAATGACCGGGTAGATTCCTTTATTATATAATTCAGCGATCTTTTCCACCGCGGCCAATGAAACGCCGGAATTTCCGACCGAAAGATTTTGAACTTTCAGGATCATCATTATTTTTACGATTTGAATATCGATAGGGTCATCCACACCGCAGGCGTGGGAACGCAACAAATTTATCTGTAATTGCTGCAATTGATCATCAGGAATATTGACGGAACTCAATTTACCAAAGCCGGTATTGATCCCGTAAACAGTCTCTCCATTGCTGATCACTTTTTCCACCACAGCCCGGGATTTTCGAATCCGCTCTTTGGCTTTCGCCGGAATTATTATATTCTTTTGTTCTTTTATATGCATTTTGATTTTCTGCAACATCCTCTCTCCTCCAAAAAAAATATTGCTCCAAAGTTATGGATTTATTCAGATTCTTTCAAGTCAATAAATTAGCGCCATTACGTGAAAATAATATTTATATTAATTTGTTTATTTACAATTCTTTGTGATGAATGTTTTAATGGTTGTTGCTTTTTGTTGGAAAGTTATTAAAAATTTTAATAAAAATTATTGCACATTTAAAAAACTAAAAATAAATTGATGATATTAGTAACTCAAAACAGAACTACTGATTATTAAATATTAGAGTTGATTCAGGGAATCCATATTTTTTTAGAGGGGAAACAAATGGAAAGAATTTTAAAAAAACCAGTTACTGGAGCAATCATACTCCTGATTTTGGTTGTTTTATTTTTACAACGGTATCAACAACAAGTACCTAGAGTGCCCCAGTGGTCCAAAGAAGCGGTCTGGTACCAGATTTTTCCCGAACGCTTTCGCAATGGCGATACGTCTAATGATCCTGATGCTAATTCGCTGAAAGGAACCTGGCCCTATTATATTCCGGACAACTGGCAGGTCATTTCCTGGGGCGAACAGTGGTATGACTTACGTCCCTGGGAAACGCCGGAGCAGCACAAGCAGTCCCGCCGGTATGGTGGCGATATTCAGGGAATAATTGACAAACTGGATTACTTGCAGGACCTTGGTGTGACTGCGCTATATCTGAATCCTGTTTTCGAGTCGCCTTCCCTGCATAAATATGGTTGCACAATGTACCGTCACATCGATAATAATTTTGGCCCTGATCCTGCTAAGGATGAAAAAATATGGTCTCAGGAAACCCCTGATGACCCAGGTACCTGGCAGTGGACAACCGCCGATAAATTATTTCTCAAACTCATTGATGAATGTCATCAGCGGGATATGAAAATTATCATAGATGGCGTCTTTAATCACACCGGTATTCCCTTCTGGGCTTTTCAGGATGTCATGAAAAATGGAAAAGATAGCAAGTATGCCGACTGGTTCGTTGTAGAGCAGTATGATGATCCCGCTACTGAAGAAAATGAATTCAAATACGCCGGCTGGAACAATGTTCAGGATCTGCCGGAAATTTTAGAAGATGAGCAGGGACCCAAAGAGGGCTTCCGACAGCACATTAAACACATTGTAGAGCGCTGGGGTGATCCGAACAATGATGGTGATCCTTCCGATGGCATTGATGGCTGGCGTCTGGATGTGGCTGAAAAAGTCGATCTCGATTTCTGGAAAGATTTTCGTCAATGGGTAAAAGCGGTCAATCCGGACGCCTATATTGTCGGTGAAGTCTGGTGGGAAGATTTTATGCAAAACGAGATGTTTGATGCCTCACCCTGGCTGGGCGGTGATGCTTTTGACGCGGTGATGAACTACCGGTTCGGTGATGCCATGCTCAAAGCTTTTGTTGATGAGGAAATGACGGTCTCGCCCAGTGAATTGGATGAGCTGCTTGGATTTGTACGGCAACATTATCATGAGGATAATCAATATGTACTGATGAATTTGATGGGCAGCCACGACACTGAGAGGTTTGCGTCCATGCTGATCAACCCGGACCGGACCATCGATCATGGCGCCAATATGAACTATGAAACCAATTTCGACACTCGCAAGCCCGGCCCGAAAGCCCGCGATATTCAAAAACTGATCCTTGCTTTTCAATTCACCTATCCGGGAGCGCCTTTTGTCTATTATGGTGATGAAGTGGGTATGTGGGGCGCTGATGATCCCGATTGCCGCAAGCCGATGCTGTGGGAAGATGTGGAATATGAACCGGAAACAGTAGATTTTCATGGCAATCCGCAGGAAAAAGATATTGTAGCCATCAATTATGAACTAAAAGAATTTTATCAGAAAATTATTGACCTGCGTAATCAGCATGAGAGTTTGAAAACCGGCGATTTTGAAATGGTTGTTATCGATGATGAGACCGGGTTATATGGCTATGACAGAACCAAAAATGGTGAAACCATTCGCGCCATATTTAATATTAGTGAGAAAAATAGCGCTATCCCCGGGGAATTACTGCAAGAAAATTATTGGGAACCCCTCCTCTCTCTCAATTACAAAGATGATCAATTCCTCGGACAGGGCTGTTTAATATTGAAAAAATAGAGCGTCAAAGCCTTTGGGAGTTATTCTTCTGGAGGCTTTTGTTTTATTTAGAGCAATTAGCAACATTAACACCATGATAACCGCTTATCAAATTGATAATCACTTAGCTGTTTACCAAAAACTATTATTTGTTCTTCCCGACCAGAAAAAATGATTAAATATTGCTGGAACATTGTTTGCCATAGTATCACAAAAAGAGGAGATGCATCTTGAGAGGAAATTTTGGGTTACGCGCTATTTTATTAATCATAACAGGCATTACAATACTTTGGGCAAACCAGAATCAATTTGTTCTATCCACAGATAAAGCTCGCTATCTGCCCGGTGACGTGGTAACATTGACGATAACAAAAGAAAGTCAGGGAACGACGGCAAAATTGGCAATCTATCAATTGGAAGAAAATATTTTCAGTAAAGAGCTGTCATTAAACCATAGCGGTGTAACACAATTGCGCTGGAAAACACCGGAGATAGATTTTCAGGGCTATCTGGTTGACGTAGTATTCGAAAATGGCAGTCGTCATTCGATTGCTGTGGATGTCTCTTCCGACTGGGCGAAGTTCATTCGCTACGGATTCCTGTCCAAGTTTCCGGAAATGACAGCATCTGAAATGGATGCTGTTTTGTATCGCTTAAACCGCTTTCATATTAATGGACTTCAATTCTATGACTACCATTATATGCACCAGCAACCTGTCAAATTGGAGCAAGGGAAACCCGCAGAAAAATGGCCGGACATTGCCGGACGCTTGAATTATTCAAAAACCATTCAATATTACATTCACAAATCACGACAATACAATATGAAGTCCATGGCCTACAATCTGATTTACGGAACCTGGGGGCGGGGCTTTGACCTTGGTGTGGATAAGCAATGGATGCTGTACAATGACAAGAAACTGACCGATCCGAAGAAACTGGATTTTCCCGATTCCTGGCAAGATGATATTTACTACATGGACCCCGGAAATGAGGAGTGGCAAAATTATTTAATTGAGAATACAAAGCCTGTGCTGGAAATTATGGAATTCGACGGCTGGCATATTGACCAGATTGGCGATATTCGCCCGGCTTATAATAATGAACAAGTGAATGTGAAACTGGATAGCGCCTTTACGCCTTTCCTTCAGCATATTAAAGCAGACCTGGAAGCGCCATTGGTGATGAATGCCGTGAACCAATACGGTCAAAAAAATATTGCCAATAGCGATGTTGTGGAATTTCTTTACACGGAAGTCTGGGACCCGCATGTTACTTTTCAGGACCTGGTGAATGTTATTCGTAAAAATGATGAATTCAGTAATCATCAATTGTCGACGGTCTTAGCCGCTTACATGAACTATGAAAAATCCGATGAAAAAGGCGTTTTTAACACACCGGGAATTCTACTGGCAGACGCAGTGATTTTTGCTTCCGGAGCGGTTCATTTGGAATTGGGCGAGCACATGCTGGTCCATGAATACTTTCCCAATGACAATCGCAAGATGTCAGCGGAATTGACAAACAATCTGGTAAGGTATTATGATTTTATGACGGCATATCAGTCGCTTTTACGAGATAGCCGGGAAACCGATTTTTTGGAATCTATAAATTCTGAAACCCATTTACTCTCCAGGGAACCTGAACAGGGAAAGATCTGGATTTCGCAACGGGAAACCGATGACTACCAATTGGTCCACTTGATTAATTTTACCAGTATGAAGACTATGCAATGGCGGGATCCGCAAGGCACCTGCCCGGAGCCTGAATTACTGGAGAATATTGAACTCGATATTCATCAGGATATTGGCGATGTTTATATCATGACACCGGACACTGAGGATTTACGCCCTCAGAAAATCAGATCGAATAATGCTAAAGTTGTGGTGCCATCACTCAAATACTGGACGACTATTATAATCAAAAGGAATTCTTAATGAACCGATTCCTTATTTTTATAAATCTTTGCTTTTTAATGACTAATTTGAACGCGGTTTCCTTCTCTGATGTAACGACAGATAAATCCCGCTATTCTCCCGGTGAAACAGTGACCTTCAATTTACAACTCACCGATTATAATGAATATGAACAAATTGATGTCCGCTATTTTCATGGATGGCAGGCTGTGGATTCAGCGATAATTGATGTTACCGCTGAAGAAATTACCTGGACATGGAATCCACCGGATGATGATTATACCGGTTATCTGACATGTGTTTCCATTGGAGAACAATCAGTTGAAATTGCGGTGGATGTCAGTTCCGATTGGCGGAAATTCCCCCGCTACGGGTTTTTGTCCAAATTCGGCCAAATGAGTCAAAATGATATTGACCAGGTTATCGCCAATTTAAACCGGCATCACATCAATGGATTGCAGTTCTATGACTGGCACTGGAAACACCACAAGCCCTTAGCCGGTAATCCCACCAATCCTGATAATACTTGGCCTGATATTGCCAATCGTACCATTTACCGGGAGACCGTAGAGAATTATATCGCTGCTGCCCATGATCACAATATGATGGCTATGGCTTATAATCTTTTGTATGGCGCCTTTGAAGATGCTTCAAGTGATGGTGTCAGTGAACAATGGCGAATGTTTCACGATGCCAATCATGAGAACCCGGTGAAGCATGACCTGCCCGATTCCTGGGCCAGTGATATTTATGTCATGGACCATACCAATTCCACCTGGCGGAATTACATCGCGACGGCTATGGGAAATGTATTCAAAGCCTTTGATTTTGACGGTTGGCATGTGGACCAGCTGGGCTCAAATGGACAAACCAAATATACTTATTCCGGGGATACAATTTTTGAAGCCAGTGGGTTCAAGGGATTTTTAAATAAAATGGATGAAAAACTGGATGTTCTGCTGGTCATGAATGCTGTTGACCAGTTCGCGCAGAATTATATTGCCCAGGCACCGGTGGATTTTCTCTATACCGAAGTCTGGAGCCAGAATGATTTTGGCGGCCTGATCGATGTGATCAATACCAATTATTTTTACCGGGCTGACCTGCAAACGGTGCTGGCTGCCTATGTGAATAAAAATTATAACGAAACGCCACGCCGGATGAATACGCCGGCAGTTTTGCTGACTGATGCGGTGATCTTTGCCAATGGCGGCGCACACCTGGAACTCGGTGAACATATGTTGAGCAGCGAGTATTTTCCTTATGATGATTTGGCAATGTCTCAGGATTTGAAAACTGCTATGGTCAAATATTACGATTTCGCCACAGCCTATGAAAATTTTCTGCGGGATGATCTGGAATCTTCACCCTTTGCGGCCATTGGCGAATCTGGCTATGAATTATCCAAAACTGCTAAGAAAAATACCCTCTGGATCACCGGGAAAAAGAAAAACAATCTGAGCATCCTTCATTTTATCAATCTTATGGGTGTAACAACCCT
>CAYYMT010000085.1:15152-16823 GCA_964472715.1 uncultured bacterium
TTGATCAGGAAACCAAAAGTGTGGAGTCATTTAACCTATTGCCCAATTACCCCAATCCCTTTAATGCCACAACTCAGATTCGGTTTCATGCTGAGACACAGGGAGCGGGAAGATTACAGGTTTTTGATTATGCCGGGCGAAAAATAAAGGACCTGAGATTTCAGGCCAGTCCCGGTTATAATGTGGTGCCATTTAATGCATCGTCGCTACCCAGCGGAGTATATTTTTATCGTGTGAAACTGGGTACCCATTGGAAAACTGCAAAAATGGTTTTGTTAAAATAAATGAATTTTGAAATTATGATTAATAGAAAGTTGGAGATTTTATGAGAAAAACCCTTTTATTTACGAGTTTGGTTTTTTGGTTTATGGCTTGTGATTCCGGCAGGGAATTATATACCAATGATACCTTTACAATTTTTAAAAATAAGGTAGTTCAGGATGACTATGCCGCGGAAGTCATTTCAGATCAGGAAATGACATCCAATTTTCGCAGTGATTTCAAAATGCCGACGAAAAAGGTTCTGGATTTTAAATTTGCCCTGAATGGAACGGATAATGAGCGTCATCCCGGTGAAGACCACCACCTGGTATTAAACCCGGTTAATGGCAAGCAGATCTCACCGGTTTATACTTTTGCGGAATCAGATCCGCCGGCAGCGCACTATGATGAACTTCTGCGTAATGAATATCTGGATGAAGATGTGACGCTTACAATTCGCTGTGATCTGCGGCCGGTTTTGAAATCCTTTGCCGAGAATGGATATTATACACTATACAATGGTGAAAAATTTTATGCCAAAGATTTCAGAGGTGTTTTTGTGGCCGGGAGTACCCTGCCATTGAATTGGGATTTTGCGAATCTGGTCGACAGGCCCGAATTTCGTCTGAAAGACCCTGATCAGGACAGCATTTATACAGTCGCCATTGATATCTCAAAGTATCAGACTGTGGATGATACCCAGTTCAATAGTCATTGGAAATTGACACAAGATATTTCAAACTTTCCGCAACTGGATAGTGATATTCCCTTGTTGGATGCACTTTATAATATGTCTCTGGAGGAGTTATTGTTGGACATTCGTGAAGACAGCACCTTTATGGCCGGCGCCAAGTGGCCGGGCGTCTGGACCCGCGATATTTCCTACAGTATTATCCTCTCTCTGGCTGCAATTGCACCGGAGATTTCTAAAAGGAGTTTGCTAAAGAAGGTTGATGAGGACCGGATTATTCAGGACACAGGCACCGGTGGATCATGGCCGGTTTCGTCGGACCGTACTATCTGGGCGGTGGCGGCCTGGGAGGTTTATAAAACTACCGGCGACAGGGAGTGGCTGGCACAAGCCTATGACATTATTAAAAATTCTGCGGAAACCGATATCGCTATCGTTTATGATGACCAATACGGGCTTTTTCGCGGGGAATCCTCCTTTTTGGACTGGCGTGAGCAGACCTACCCGCGCTGGATGGAGCCGAAAGATATTTACCGCTCCATGAATCTTGGTACCAACGCCGCCTTCTATGAAACTTTTCGAATTCTTGGTGAAATGGCAACTATACTGGATAAAGACGGCGCTAAATACCAACAGGTTGCTGACCAGTTGAAAGCCGCGATCAATCAGCATTTATGGATGCCGGATAAAGGGTATTACGGGCAATATTTGTATGGCCG
>CAYYMT010000086.1:0-16504 GCA_964472715.1 uncultured bacterium
TTTTATACTGTTTGAGCGTTGTAAATCAAAAAAATGAAATCCTTAAGAAAAATTAAAACTAAACATAAAGCAAATAAAAATATATAATTAATTAAGCGAGTTTATAAAATTTACGTGTCGGGCGAAGCGGACATTCATTATTTATGGATAATACAGGTTAATTTCCACACCTGTCCTAATTAATTTTATTTTAAATTATTAAGATTGATAAAACAATAGCTTACCTACCTTTTTTATATAATTTCAAAAGCAACCCCAAATTTTAATTATCTCTATATTAAAGCCCTTAAAAGGGCTCCCTGGAGATGTGTGTTTTTGTACCACCAGTTAAAACTGGTGGTTAATAAGATGATTTTCAGTAGTTGATGGATATTATTAACCACCAACTTAAGTTGGTGGAACTCCAAATGAAAAAAATAATTAACGGTTTTAACCGTTTCTATAATTTATTTAGGACAGATGTGGTTAATTTCCGGATAATCTTTTTAAAATTAATAATTGTTACTAACTTTTCAGGTGTGAATTAATAAAACCGGGTAAAAAACTATGACAGAAAATAATTTCCAGGATATATCCCCTTATAGAGATGAAGATGTTAAAGATGTTCTGCCGGGAATGGTTCAGGATCCGGGCTTTTTAAAGCTGGCCCAAAGCATCAATCCAAACATTACACGGGAAATGTTGATGGCGCAGGTGAATCACGTGGATACAATCCTGGGTTTTCAAAAACAATTTATCACCCCAATCGTGGATTCCGTACTCCACAAATCAATTGATAATCTCAGCTTTTCAGGTCTTGAAAATATTTCAAAGGACAAGGCTTATCTCTATTTATCCAATCACCGGGATATTATTCTTGATTCCACTTTGATCAATTATATTCTGATCAAAAACGGATATAATTCCACTGAAATGGCAATCGGTGATAATCTGCTGCTTCAGCCCTGGATAACGGATTTTTTCAAACTGAATAAAAGTTTTATTGTAAAACGCGGCCTGCCGGGACGGGAATTACTGAAAGCCTCAAAAAAATTATCTCAATACATTGCTCATACACTGAAGGAAAAGAAAGAATCCATTTGGATTGCGCAGAGGGAAGGACGCACCAAAGACGGCCATGACGAAACCCAGCCCGGTTTATTAAAAATGTTTGCCATGGCAGCCTCGAAAAATTTCCGGGAACGAATTCTCTCATTAAACATTGTTCCGGTTGCTATTTCTTATCAATATGAACCCTGTGACCGGCTTAAAGCCAAAGAGCTGTACAAAAAAGAGCGGGGGGAATTTAAAAAAGGCCCCAAATCCGACCTCTACAGTATGCTTACCGGAATTCGTCAGTATAAAGGCAATGTGCATATCGCAATTGGTAAAACACTGACCGGTGAAATAGAAAAACTAGATAGCAGCCTGCAAAAAAACGATTTTTTCAAGGCGGTGACCGACCTCATCGATGAGAATATATATCATCAATACCGGTTGTGGAATACCAATTATATTGCCTGGGATATTAAAAATGACAGTGACAGGTACAGCGCCAATTACACACCTGAAGAAAAAGAAAATTTTATTGCCTATTTGGATAAAACCAGTGAGAAAGTATCATCAATCAGAGATTATCTGTTGGCCATGTATGCCGGTCCGGTGACCAACCGTCAGTCGGTTTCGTAAAGGGAAGTAAAATCAAACTTGCCGACATCCACTAATCCCTTGTCGGTCAGTCTCAGTTCCGGGATCACCGGCAGCGCCAGAAATGACAATGACATAAAAGGATCCGTCATAACACATCCGTATTCCCGGGCCGCCGCCACAACGCGAAGATAATCATGGTAAACATCCGTCAGATTATTGTCGCTCATCAGGCCGCCTAAGGGCAATGGAAGACTTGCGATTGTTTTTTTATCAACAACGACGGCCAGGCCGCCTTTCATTTCCTGAACAATTTCAACACATTTTTCCATATCCCGGTCATTGGTTCCCAGTATAATCAAATTGTGGGAATCATGGGCTACAGTGGAACAGATGGCTCCCTGCTTCAGTCCAAACCCTTTGACAAAAGCCGTCTGTACATTGCCGGTGTTTTTGTGGCGCTCCACCACGGCCAATTTTAAAATATCATGCTCCAGGTCCACCTGTAATTCATGATTATCCCGGGGCAGTACAGCTGCGGTTTTACGGGTCAGTATCTGATCGGGAATAGTTTGAATGATTTTCACCGGTTTATCAGTAGCGGGAACTGCAAAAATTTTGTCCGGTAATTGTTTCATATGCAGGCTGTTTTGAAATTCATGACCGGCGTGGTGCAAAGGGGTGACTAATTTTCCATCATTTACCACGGGTTCACCATTTTTGAACACCTGTACAACATTAATATCATTGAGATCATCAAATAAGACCAGGTCGGCAGTATACCCGATTCCTATCGCGCCCCTTTGCCGGAGCTGATAGTGTCTGGCAATATTCAGGGAACTAAGTTGCAAGGCTCTTACCGGCGCGATACCATAAGTGATCGCCTTTCTTACTATATCATCAATATGTCCTTTTTCCATTAAGTAATCGGGATGCCGGTCATCGGTACAAAATCCAAAATTGCCCGCATTGTAATCATTGACCAGGGGAAGTAATGCGGCCAGATTTTTTGCTGCCGAGCCTTCCCTGATCAGAATGAACATGCCCTTTTCCAGTTTTTCCCGCGCTTCTTCAATGGTTGAGCATTCATGGTCCGAGGTGATCCCGGCCGCCATGTAGGCGGACAGCGCTTTATCTTTTAGCAGTGGCGCATGGCCATCGATAATTTTTTTCTGATATAATTTAATTTTATCCAGAGTGGCCGGGTCCTGATGGATCACACCGGGATAATTCATCATTTCACCGAGTCCCGGAATACGGTCTTCAGACCAAAAGGACTTCATTGCTTCAGCAGTGATCTTGTAAGCCGCTGTTTCCAGGTGTGTTGCCGGCACGCACGATGGCATCATGAAATAAAAATCCACCGGCAGGCTGACTGTTCTGTCCAAAAATGTTTGCAGCCCTTCAAGGCCTAAAACATTTACTATTTCATGGGGATCGGCAATGACAGCAGTTGTGCCGTGCTTGACAACAGCTTCCGCAAAATAAGCCGGACTGAGCATTGAAGATTCGATATGAACATGGCCGTCTATAAAGCCGGGAGCAAGATATCGCTCCCGGGCATTTATGGTCTTTTTGGCCGGATAATCTCCAAAACCAACAATCCGTCCCTGGTGAATTGCAATATTGTTTTTCTGAATATTGCCGGAAAACAAATTGACAATTCGACAGTTCCTGATTAATAAATCGACGTCAATATCACCTTTGGCGGCAGCAATTAGTTTTGATAAATCCGGCATATAAAGGTTTATTTACAATGGTTTTGAAACCAGTTGGAAATATCGGAATTACCCGATCTCATGGTATCAACATTGTCGATATATTCCACGACCTTTTCTTTGTCAAAATCAAGTTTATAAAATTCCAGCGCCCAGATGATCATCAGAGTTGCAAGGGCCTTGTTTTTACTGTTAAAGGGTTCGCCTTCCAGCATATAATAAACAAACCAGCCGATCTGAGCGAACAGGTCTTTCCGGTTAGTCAATTTTGCCCCGGAAAAACAGGTCAGTGACCCACCGCCGGGCATTGATACAACTTCTTCAAGGGTATAGAGGTCACGAACCCCTGATTCCACATCATATTTTTTACTGACAATCCAATGGACATAACATAATAATTTGACTTGTCTGGCTTGTTCATTAGTCATCTAAACCTCCCAACAATTCAAGATTGTTTTTCAAGGTTTTTTCAATCTGTTTCAGATGGTCCGGATTATAATCTTCCGGAATATCGATTTTGATTGTTTTTAGTATCACCTGATTATTTTCTTTGTCAATAGTCAACTCAGTCTGCGAGCCGAATTCCCAACCCATTGCCTTGGTTACCTCGCGGGGTAACAATACACCGCGGCTGGAGCCAACTCTTATGATTTTTCTTTTCATTTTACCCTCTGCCCTTACTCATTTTTTTCTATACTTTTTAAAGTATCAGCATACTCTTTCTGGAATTCAGTGAAATTTTCCAGATAGGTTTTTGCCTTTTTCTTTTTCTTCTTCATGTTCCTGAGATAGACCGTTTCATCAGCTTCATCCAGGATCAAGTCGATGTGGTCGTCGAAATCCCAGTTCATTGCATTCACTACATTTTTAGGCAGTAAAATACAAAGACTAGCACCAACTCTAACTATTTTTCTTTTCATTCTAAACTCCTAATATAATAACGTTTTTATTGTGTAAAATTAAAATAGATTTATCATTATTAAATGTCAAGTTGATTTAAATAAAAAAAACAAAAAAATATACAATTTAAAATATATCATAAATATCAAAAAAGATAATCACTTACAATTATGACTAACATTTTTATTTTATTCCAAATCATTTTATATTTTGCTTATCAGCGAATCACTTTAACCAAATAAAACTTAAACAATATTTTATTCAAAAAAAAGTATTAAGCCACAATTAATTTTATATTGTAATGTGAAAAGATAACATTTTCATTTTCGCTATAATATTTTACCTATTTTTTTGGTTTATTATATAATTTTGAAAAGTTTTAGCGCCCTTTTATTGTTCATTCTTTACCAAACTTTCTTTATATTTTAGGTCGTTATTGGAATATTTTAAATTGAGTTTTTATGAGCAAGAATACAAAAACAGGCGCAACACCGGTTATGCGCCAATATTTAAAAGTCAAGGAAGAATACCCCGACGCCCTGGTGCTTTTTCGTATGGGGGATTTTTATGAGACTTTTGAGGAGGACGCTAAAACCGCCGCCCGGGTTCTGAATATTACCCTCACCAAACGGGCCAATGGCAAGGCCAGCTCCGTCCCCCTGGCCGGCTTTCCCTATCATGCTCTGGAATCTCATATGTACAAACTTATGAAGGCCGGACTGAAAGTCGCTATCTGCGAACAGGTGGAAGACCCCAAAACCGCCAAGGGAATCGTCAGGCGGGAAGTGGTGGAAATTGTTACTCCCGGCACTTCTGTTTCCACCAAATTTCTGGAAGAAAAAAATAATAATTACCTGGTGGCGGTCAATTTCAATAAAAAAGAAGCGGCCATTTCCGTTATTGATGTTTCCACGGGTGAATTTTTTGTCCAGGAATTTCCTGTCGAAAATATGAAAGAACGGGTTCTGTCCTATTCGCCAACAGAAATAATATGCCCTGAAAAGATCGAAAAAGACCTCTATCATTTTATGGGAAACCAGGTTTTAAAGATCACCCCCCTGGACCCCTGGATGTTTAACCACGAGGAAGCTTTTAATACCCTTACCGAGCACTTTAAAACCCAATCACTGAAGGGCTTTGGCATCCATGATTCCAAACTGGCTGTCCAGTGCGCGGGCGCAACCCTGCTTTATCTGCGCTTTAATCATCAACGGAATCTCGCGCATATTAACAAGATCAGCGTGGAAACCGACCAGGACCGCATGATCGTTGATAATTTCACACGCAAAAACCTGGAAATTTTCTCCACCATGCAAACCAATGGTAAAGATGGCTCCCTGATCCATGTCATCGACAAAACCATTACGCCCATGGGTAGCCGGCTATTGAAAAAGTGGCTGTTGCGCCCCCTATTCAAAGTCCAAAAAATTGAAGACCGCCTGGATAAAGTCGCCGCCCTGGCTAATGACAATCTGCTGCGGGATGAGATACGCGAAAAATTGCAAAATTGCAGCGACCTTGAACGCCTTTTATCAAAACTAAGCACCAACCGCGCCGGCGCCAGAGACCTGGTGCTCATCAAAAATACACTGGAAATATTACCGGAACTCAATGAACTGCTTCAACCCCATGATACTTTTGCTAAAATTTTGACAGAATTAAATTTTTTGCCCAACATTGTGGACCTATTAAAGGAAACCATTGCTGATACCGATCTGCCGCTCTCGATTCGCGACGGCGGTTTCATAGCGGACGGGTACAATGCCGAACTGGATGAATACCGCCACCTCATGCGCAATGGCAAACAATGGATCGCCAATCTGCAGGCAACCGAACGGGAAAAGCAGAATATTCCTTCTCTTAAAATTGGGTTTAACAAGGTGTTTGGCTACTACATTGAGGTGCGCAAAACCCATTCGGAAAAAGTACCGGAAGATTATATCCGCAAGCAAACGCTGGTAAATTCCGAGCGCTACATTACACCGGACCTCAAAGAATATGAAGAAAAACTCCTGAATGCCGAAGAAAAGGTGCATAAACTGGAATACGAGCTTTTTCAGAATATTCGCCAGCAGGTGCTGGAATTCATCGCCGAACTGCAAAAAGACGCCACCCTGATCGCCACACTGGATATTCTGGCTGCCATGGCGGAACTGGCAGTGGAAAACAATTATGTCCGGCCACAGATCTCCCAAAACAGTAAAATTATAATCAAAGATGGCCGTCATCCGGTAGTGGAAGACCTCTTGCCGGCCGGCGAGAAGTTCACCCCCAATGACCTGGAAATAGATAATAATGATAAACAAATTTACATCATTACCGGCCCCAATATGTCGGGGAAATCCACATATCTCCGCCAGATCGGCCTGATCGTGCTAATGGCGCAAACCGGTTCCTTTGTGCCGGCGGCGGAAGCAAAGATCGGTGTGGTTGACCGCATTTTTACCCGTGTGGGCGCCAGTGATAACCTGGCTGCCGGTGAATCAACCTTTTTAATGGAAATGAATGAAACCGCCAATATCCTCAACAATGCCACGCCAAAATCACTGGTGCTGCTGGATGAGATCGGACGCGGCACCTCCACTTACGACGGCATGTCCATTGCCTGGGCAGTGACAGAATATTTACACAATAATGAAAAAACAGCCGCCAAAACCCTGTTTGCCACCCACTATCATGAATTAACGGAGCTGGAAAAATTGCTGCCCCGTGTCGGCAATCTCAATGTTGCTGTGGAAGAATATGGCAATACTGTGGCATTTCTCAGAAAAATTGTGCCCGGCGGCTGTGATAAAAGCTATGGCATTCATGTGGCGAAAATGGCCGGTGTTCCCCACAAAATCATTCATCGCGCCAATGAAATCATGAATAATTTCGGCACAGAAAAACGGTCACTACCCACCAATCCGGAAACTTTTCGCAATATTCCGGAACAGAATCCCAACCAGTTGAGTTTATTTGAAAGAAAAGAGAGTGAATTGCGAAAAAAACTGAAACTGGTCGACATCAATAACCTCACTCCCCTGGAAGCGCTCAAAAAACTGGATGAATTAAAAACTGAATTTGGAGATTGATTGTGCAGTATTATAAAAAGATATTCCTGGTGACATTACTTTTTTCACTGACGAATCTGTGGGCTTTCGGTGATAAATATGCCAATAGTTTCCTGAAAAACGGCACCGGTGTCCGTGAAATTTCCCTGGGTGGCGCCGTGGTCTCCAATGCAGCTGTGACGTCCTCCTTTTACTGGAATCCGGCGTTGCTGATCAACACCGATTATATTTCCGGACGCATCATGCATGCCGAAGAGTTTGCCGGCGTCCTGAATATCGATCATGTGGCGGTTTCCTTTCCAAATATCAAAAATTACAAAATCGGCTTCGGTTTCATTCGCAGCGCGGTGGATGATATTCCACTGGTAAAAGAAAGCAGCCTGATTGACATTGGCAGTGACGGCATTGCACCGGGTGATGAAAATTATCCGGGCCCTGATCCTGATGGAACCGAAGGCAACGGACAATTGGATGACGGAGAATATCTGGACTTTGGAAAGATCGGCCGCTTCGGAACTTCGGAATCGGCATTTTTCCTTTCCGTGGCCAAAAATCACTCCGATAAAATCGCCTATGGCCTTTCGGTCAAAACACTCTACAAAAACCTCTATGCCAGCAAAGGATTCGGAGTCGGCGTTGATTTCGGCCTGCTTTATCGCTGGAATGACAGAATTAATCTTGGCATGAATATTTCCGATTTCACCACGACCTATCTGTTTTGGAATGACGGTGAAAAAGAGGTTATTGCGCCGGAAATCCGACTTGGGGGATCTTATCATTATACCTTTGGAAAATTTACATTAGCGCCGATGCTGGGGATAAATGCCACCTTTGACGGCAAAAAAAACAACAGTATCTTCGGCAGTGATGCGCTTAATATCAAGGCGGTTGCCGGGCTGGAAACCATTTTTCGAAACCAGGTAAGTCTGCGTTTTGGAATCGATGAAAATGAAAACCTGCACCTCGGCGCCGGTATCAACACTTCGGTAGCAGCCCTGAATTATGGACTGGGATTCGGCGGAACCTACAGCGCTTTGGGAAATTCACACCAATTGGAATTGACTTTTAATCTGGAAAATCTCACCGCCATGGTTAAAAATAATTTATAGTTCTTATAAATATTTTGTAAATTCCCTCCTGTAAAAATTCTAATCTGTTAAATAAAACAGGACTTTCCGTTTGTCTGTAACCAAAAATACAATTAAAGTTCTCTTCAATATTCATCATTTATATTATTTACCGCAATTTATGCCGGTGGCTGATGTGATGTCAGAAAATGGACGCTTTGACATCTATTTTTCCGCTTTTATTGATAAAGAACGGGTGGAATACGACCTGATTACCACTGTTTTGAAAGATTACAGAAACAAATTTATCACCGGAGAAACTGAAAAAGATCGCATGGAAAATATTCGCAAAGAAAATTTTGACATTACCATTTTCGGTAAGTCCGCTCACGCGGAAAAATATTGCAGTCCCGATACTCTGGCTATCTTGCTTTACCACGGAATCGGTGTTAAATCCTGCTACTATACCGATTATGATCCCCGCATTGATGTCCGCTATATCGAAGGGGAATACCGCCGCCGGGAATTTGAGCGCCGGGCCATTGACACAGACCTGGTTGTGACCGGTTTTCCAAAACTGGACAGCATGGCGAACACCAACCGTGAACTGACACAAAAATTAAATCTTGATCCTGATAAAAAAACAATTCTCTACGCGCCGACTTTTTATCCCAGTTCCATTGAAGTCTTTGGTGAAAGATTGGCGAAATTGACCCGCAATTATAATCTGATCGTCAAACTCCATCACTTCTCCTGGGTGCTGAAGAAATACCGCCATCAGAAAAATCTTTTTATACGAATGGCGGAAACCTGTGAGCATGTTCATCTCATGCCTGTTGAATTCACCAATATTGCCGAATTATACAATTATTCTGATATTTTACTAACGGAAGCCAGTTCCACGCTTTTTGAATATCTGGCCACGGAAAATCCGGTAATTGTCTGTGATTTTATGCATTTGCGCTGGAATCACCGGCTCTTTCCATCGCGGTTTAATAAACGCATGGATTATGATATTGCCCGGCAACTGGATTTTGCCTATGATCTGAAAAGTCCGGAATGGCTGCCGGCGACGGTGGAAAAAGCACTGCTGGAGAGACCGGTGAGAGTGGGCAGACTTAGAGAAAGAAAAAGGGAAATGCTTGGCCGGGTCGACGGCAAAGCATCGAAAAGAGTTGTGGAAGATCTATTAAAACGATTTGAACAGCGATGAAATTTTTACACTTTATCACCAAGCCTTATTCAGTGGGAATTCTGGAACCATTGGTTCAGGAGATTGAAAAATCCGGCGCCGGTGAATCATTGATCTGGATTTCATCAAATCTCAGCCATTTACTTCCTGAAACTGCAAATTTTACGACTTCCATTCAAAAGGCGATTGATTTTAAGCCGGATATAGTTTTTGCGCCGGGAAATATTATCCATTACAAAATTCCCGGCCTGAAAGTCCAGGTGTTTCACGGACTTTGTGAAGAAAAAGGGGGGCATTATAAAATCAATGGGCTGTTTGACCTCTATTGCACCAGCGGCCCTTTGGTGACTGAAAAATTTCAGGCCCTGGCCAGGAAATACCAATATTTTGCTGTCCGCGAAACCGGCTGGATCAAGATCGACAAATTATTAGCGGATTTTGACAGGGAAGAAATCCTGAAAAAATTGGACATTCCCTGTAATAAAAAAATCATTTTGTATACACCGACCTTCAGTCCCCGTTTCAAATCCTCGGATAAAATTTTACCGGTCATTGAATCATTACCCAAAGACGATGAATTGTGGATTTTAAAATTTCATGACCTGATGGACAGGGATGAAATCGAACAATTCAAACAACTACCGGCAAATAAATTCAAAATTTACCAGAAACCGGACAACAGGGAAATTCTCCAAATTGCCGACCTGCTGATCTCCGATACATCGTCAATTGTTTATGAATTTATGTTGCTGGACAAGCCGGTGATCACCATTGACGCCACAGTGCGGCAGGACAAAGGCATTAATATTACCGATGTCAGCCAGCTGCGGCCGGCCATCGATCGCAGCCTGGAAAACCCCCGGGAATTTTCAGCAAAACGAAAAAAATATCTGGCGCAAATTCATCCCTGGAAAGACCAAAACAATGCCAAACGCGTATTGCAGGCGGCGATGGATTTTCTGAATTGCGAGGATCATAAAAAACTCAGGAAAAAACCATTGAACCTGTTACGCAAATATAAAATCAGAAAAAAATTTGACGACGGAAATTGACCTCTTTTGTAATTATTCCGAATATTAAAAAACAAGGGTTAAAAGGAATAATAATTGAGAAGCAAATATACAAAAATTAAAAGCATTCTGCATTTTACAGGAAAAATTCTGTTTTATTTCAGTTTTCTGATATTAATACCCATCATTTTTATCATTATCGATCCTAATTCCAGAGGAACCGCCCCGGCTTTTATTATTCCGGCTATTATATCTTTGCTGGCCGGTCTGATTTTGCCAAAAATTTTTAAAGACAATGGGATTGATCTGACCTCATCGATGTTGCTTTGCGCCATTGCCTGGATTTCGATTTCCATGATCGGCGCGCTGCCCTATATACTGGCTGTTGAGGCTGGTTTTATCGATGGTTTTTTTGAGGCCATGAGCGGGTTCACCACCACAGGAATCACTGTTTTCAGCGGCCTGGACACCATGCCGCAATCCATTCTCTTCTGGCGGTCAATAACCCAGTGGCTGGGGGGACTGGGTGTTTTGTCTTTATTTCTCCTGGTACTCTTCAACACCGGCGGCAGCCATCATATTTTCGGCGCTGAAAGCCACAAAATTAGTTCATCCCGAATTACACCCGGCTTGTTCAATACTGTTAAATCCCTTTGGATTGTTTATGGCATATTAACCATGACAGCGGCCTTAATCTATTTTCTTGAAGGTATGACTGTTTTTGACGCGGTCAATCATGCGCTGACCACGCTTTCCACCGGCGGATTTTCTCCCCATGACGCCAGTATTGATTTTTATCGTCAAACCGGAGAGCACAATTATAGATTGATTGAATACACTGTCACCTTTTTCATGCTGCTGGGAGGCATTAATTTTTTAGTACATTACAGAATTTTAAGAGGGGATTTCAAGGCTGTATGGGACACGGAAGAGATACGCACCTGGTGGAAACTATTATTAATTTTTATCTTTTTGATCATGCTGAACCATTTATATAAAAATACCGGAATTGATTTTTTCAAAGAGTCCGGTATCAAAACAATTTTATTGAAGATGGAAGAAGTCTTCCGGTATACAGTATTTCAGGTGATTGCCCTGATTACGACAACCGGGTATGGCACCAAAGATATCGGCGCCCCCTATTTTCCGGCGCTGGCCAAACAGCTCTTTCTAATTATGATGGTGATTGGCGGATGCGTGGGTTCCACAGCCGGAGGAATAAAAATTACCCGGATTGTTATATTGAAAAAATTGGTCAATCGTGAAATTTTCAAACTGCGCTTTGACAACCGCACCCTATCTAAAATCAAGTTGGATGGTGTGCTGCTCAGTGATGATGAAGTGTTCCGGACGGCGGCGCTGTTTTTTTACTGGATGTTCCTTCTGCTTGTGGGAGGCGCCATTACAGCTATGTTCAGCAATCTCACCGGCTGGCAGGCCTTCAGTGGCATGTTTTCCGCTCTGGGAAATATCGGGCCCTGCTATATTTCCGTACCGGAAATGATCAATCTCAGCCCGCTTGTAAAATTAACCTATATAATTGGCATGCTGGCCGGACGGCTGGAAATTCTGCCGGTTCTTTTACTTTTTACCAGAAAAGCATGGATATAAAAACGATTACAGGAGATAAATATGTACATAATAATCGCAGGTGGTGGCCAGGTTGGGAGTAAACTGGCCAGGCAAATGGTCCGGCAAAAACATGATGTCGTGGTTGTAGAACAAGATTCCGCACGATGTGATAAAGTCTATGCCCGGACCGGCGCAGTCGTAATCAACGGCAGTATTACGTCACTGAGTGTTCTCAGAGAGGCCGGCATTGAAAAAGCTGATGTATGTGTAGCCGCTACAAATAGAGATGCCGAAAATCTGGCCTTCTCACTATTGTGTAAAAGCTTCGAAGTACCCCGCATTATCGCCCGCCTTCGCAATCCGGATTATGAAAAGTCCTACCGCATTGCAGGTGTTGACTCGGTGGTACAGGTTACCAATATTCTGGTGGATCAAATTCTGACCGAAATACAGGATGACCTGATCAAAAAAATCACTTCAATTGCACAGGGTAAAGCGCATATCTACAAATTGGATTTACCGGAACGCTCGGCTCTTCATAATAAAACGGTGGCTGAGATCACCCAAAAAGAAAATTTCCCAAAAAATATAATTTTTGTCGCGGTGGGAGACCTTGAGAATAGCAAATTTTTTATTCCCCATGGCGATTCGGTTTTTAAATCAGGTCAGGAACTGGTATTTTTGTCTACTGATGAAAATATTGAGAGCGCTTTGGAAATATTAACAGAGGAATTTCCCGAACGCAGAAATAAGCCGCGGCAGGGAAAATAAATATTTCATATTTCCATTTCTACCAGATCGTGCTTGATGGCATAACAGATCACCTGGGCATTATTTTCCAATTGTAATTTTTCCATAATATGATGGCGGTGTGTGCTGATGGTTTTTACACTGAGACAAAGTTTTTCTGCGATTTCCGAAACTGTCATTCCACCGGCCAGCAATTGCATGACCTCAAATTCCCGGTCACTCAGTTTTTCATGACGATGGGTTTTTATATCCCCCGTTAAATCATCGGCCAGCATTTCAGCAACATTGCCGGTAATGTATTTATGCCCGGTGCAGATTTTGCGAATGGCTTTGACCAGTTCCGTCGCGGCAGATTCTTTGTTTAAATATCCTGACGCCCCGGCTTTCAACATCCGTTTGGCATATTGATTTTCCGGATGCATGGACAAAATCAAAACCGGTAGTTCCGGCTTGATCTGCTTGACCTGTTTCAGGATTTCCAGTCCGCTCCGGCCCGGCATGGAAATATCAAGGATCAGGATATCACAGGGTTTTTTGGACACTGTGCTCAAGACTTCCTTGCCATTCTTGCCTTCACCAATCAATTTCATGTCCCAGGTTTCATTGATCAATGAGCTGAGTCCTTTGCGGACAATTTCATGATCATCAGCAATAAAAACTTCAATCATCTGATTCCCTCCCTTTTAAGGGAATTTTGGCAAAAACAATTGTTCCCTTGTTTTTATGACCATGGATTTTCAATTCGCCGCCCCATGGATAGACCCGTTCTCTTAAACCAATCAAGCCTAAAGATTTCGGATCCTTTATTTGGGCTTCACTTATCCCTATGCCGTTATCCTCAATTCGCATATACATGATATTGGCTTTGATATCAAAATCCGCAGTTACATTTTTCGCCATGGCATGACGGGTAATATTGGTCAGTGTTTCCTGAAAAATTCGAAAAATCGATATCTCCAGGTCCTTATCAATATTTATTTCATCAAACATGATCTGCAAATCACAATCAATCCCCGTTCGCGCAATAAATTCTTCAGTGTACCACTCAATGGCGGCTTTCAGCCCAAGGTCATCCAGCAAGCCGGGGCGAAGGTCGGAACAGATTTTTTTGACAATCTGGATGGTTGAATCCAGTAAAGTCACCATGGATTTGGTTTTATCAATGATCTCATGGGAATCTTTCGGCAGCCGCTTATCAATCCACAGCAAATCCATTTTCAGCGCGGTCAGGGCCTGTCCCAGTTCATCATGAATTTCCCGGGCCAGGTAAGAGCGTTCTTCTTCCCGCACCGATTGCAAATGTATGGAAAGATCGCGCAACTGGTCACGGGAATTTTCCAGGTCCATCTCTGCCTGGCGCCGCTTGTCAATGTCCAGGATCAGACCGTGTAATTTATCTTTCTGATCATCGTGAACAGGACAGGAATAGATCAACACATAAAAGGTTGAGCCATCCTGCCGCAAAGCTGTATATTCATTGCCGGTAATATTACTATTCCCCCGGCAAACATCATGGACATTGTTTTTTAAACGGTGGCGGTCATGTTTCGCAAACAGATGCCAGAATTTGATTTCAGCTGTTAATTGTTCTTTTTCATATCCAAAAATGGTGTAGCCCTGGGGGTTCAAAAAATCAAAATTGCCCGCTTCATCCATTTCAAAAACAGCCTGAGGAATAATATTGACGAACTGGTGAAATTTTTCATGTAAAATTTCCGCGGTTTTCAGGGAATACTCGTACTGTTTCCTCAACCTTACATTTTCATTCTTCAAAGATTGATTTTCAGCCAGAAGCGTTTTTATTTTTAATTCTTCCATAAAACCTCGATTTTACAAAGCAAAGTGGATTTTAATGTGCGTAAGATTACCTTAACAAATTCCACTGAAATTTCAAAAGAAAATTATTTTTTTAAATTGTTCATGATCCAGCTTAACAGTTTTTCAATATTTTCATTGGTGCGGGCGGAGAGATGAATGATCTCCATATTCGGATTGATCCGGCGAATATTTTTTTCTAATTTTTCAACATCAAAATCCAAATGCGGCAGCAAGTCGATTTTGTTGATAATGGCAAGGTCACATTCACGAAACATCAGGGGATATTTCTGTGGTTTGTCCTCACCCTCGGTCACACTGATGACGACCATATTTTTATCAGCGCCGGTATCGAATTCCGCCGGACAAACGAGATTACCGACATTTTCAATGATCACCAGGTTAAGGTTTTCATAGTTTAGTTGGTCCAATGCCGGCTTGATAACTTCGGAGCCCAAATGGCAATCGCCGCCGAATTTTTCCGTGTTGATCTGGACAATATGAATTTCATTACCGATAATCCGTTCCGCGTCATTGGTGGTGGAAATATCCCCTTCCACAATACCGGTTTTGACCCCATTCAACAATAATTTAGGCAGTATTTTTTCCAGGATCATGGTCTTGCCGGAGCCCGGCGAACTCATCATATTGAGCACCAAAGTCTTAGATTTTTTTGTACTTTTGCGAATATCATCCGCCAGGTTATCATTGACTTCCATAACATTTTTTAAAACTTCAATTTTCATCATTTATCTCCTATGTTATACTTCAAAACTTTCCACAAACATTTCTTTGCCTTGCACCAGTTCGATGTCGGCTGATCCGCAATGCTGACACCGGAAAACCGGCTCCTCCAATTCCACTTTTTCTTGACACTGCCGGCATTGAATGACAACCTCCCTCTCCTCAATTATCAATTTCGCGGATTTTAATTCCTCATAATTCTTTTTCACCACATTAAAATTTAATTGTAAGGAGGCCGGAATAATGGCATTCATTTTTCCAGCCGAGAAAAATACTTTTTTGACTTTCGTCTCAAAATTTCCTTTTTGGTACTCCTGGTGAACAATCTTAACAATATTTTGAGCAATTGACAATTCGTGCATATTCTCCTCAGCAAATCCTGGGTAAAATTTCATTGCTCAACAGGTTCAGAATACGGTCGGTTCCCAGTTGGGTCCGCAGCAGTACTTTACCAGCGGGCTCCTGAATCACTTCGCCAATAATCCGGGCGTTTTTTCCCAGTTCGAATTCCTTAATAATCCCCAGGCTTTTTTCCGCTTCTTCCGGGCTGACAATGGTTATGAATTTTCCTTCATTGGCCAGGTAGAGAGGGTCAAATCCAAAAGGTTCGCATATTCCCGAAACTTCCCGGCTCACCGGCAATTCCGGCTCATGAATACGAATTCCAAAATCGCTGTTATCCACAAATTCGTTGAGTACACCTGCCACACCGCCGCGGGTCGGATCACGCATGATCCGGACTCCTGAAACTTCCGCAATGAGTTTTTCTGTTATTTTATTTACAGGGTTGCAGTCACTGAGTATAGGAGACTTTACTGTAAAATTTTCACGGGCCAGTAAAATAGCGGTAGCATGTTCGCCAATATTTCCGGAAAGGATAATCTTGTCACCGGGGATAATTTTTTTTGGCGATAAATTCACACCTTCGGGAATAATTCCAATCCCACTGGTATTGATATAGATTTGATCAGCCTCCCCTTTTGAAACGACTTTGGTGTCACCGGTGACAATCGCGACACCGGCAGCTTTGGCGGTTTCGGCCATGGATGCGATAATC
>CAYYMT010000087.1:0-5456 GCA_964472715.1 uncultured bacterium
GCCAGAGGCAGTTCAGCGATTTCATCCAGAAAAATGATTCCCTTGTCCAGTTCAGTCGCTTTGTTTCCCGAATTATTCGTAACCATTTTGTTTTTTAGAATATTTGCTTCATTGTTTCTCATTATCTTTTATCCTTTATCAAGATTTCAGTATTTTATTGTATTTTATCATTATCAATAATCTTGCCAAATTTTTTTTTAAAATGTTGATTATTCCCAGATAGCCGAAGAAAAGTGACACTTTCTTTTTGCGGAATAAATAGTTCTCCTCATAAAATGAACCGGATTACCAAAATTTAATAAAAAAGGAGAGACACTCTTTATCCAATAGTTTAACTTTAGCAAAATTGCAATAATTTCTTTTTTAATTTTCTAAATAGTAAATTTTTTCCCGGTATTTTCATCAATTTTATACAATTTTGCCACATTCTGAGAAAAATCTATAAATACCTCGACTTCCTCAGATAGGTTTTGTATTTTTTCTATTCATAACTAAATTTCGCTGGAACTTAATAATGGAGAAATATGAGTAAAATTTTTATAAAGGATCTGAAAGCCGAGACAAAGTTAAAAAGTTTTTTTGGTGTCGCTTCCAAATCAGTGCGCAAAACCAAGGACGGAAAAACTTACCTGGATATTGATCTGATTGATCAAAGCGGTCGTATCAATGCCAAAATGTGGAGCAATGCCGATGATTATAAAACTAAATTTGAAGAAGGCGATTCGGTCGCTGTTGAAGGAACCGTGATCCTGTTTTCAAATAAACTTCAGGTGAAAGTCTTTAAAATCAGAAAAGTCAATGATGACGATGAAAAGTATGGGTATAATCCCCGGGATATTATTCCCACCACACTAAAAAATATTGATACCATGTGGGAGGATATCCATTTGCAAATAGAGTCCATTACAAACGGTTATCTGAAAAAAGTTTTACTGAATATTATGGCCAAGTATGAAATGGAAATAAAAACCCATCCGGCGGCAATGAAATTACATCACGCTTTTCGCGGCGGTTTGCTGGAACATACCCATAATATGCTGCAACTGGCCGACTATGTTTGCCGTGTTTATCCGGAAGCGGACCGCGACCTGGTGGTTTCCGGAGTGCTTCTGCATGATATTGGCAAATTGCGAGAACTGGAACCGGGTGTTAATATCAATTATACTGATATTGGTAATTTTGTCGGGCACCTGGTGATTGGGCGTGATATTTTTCTGGAAGAAGTTCGTGAAATTCCGGATTTTCCGGAAGATATTCGTGTCAAAATGGAACATATCATCCTGGCGCACCAGGGAAAACTGGAATGGGCCAGCCCCCGCGAACCCAAAATTTTAGAGGCCATGCTGGTTTACCATATCGATGAAATTGATACGCGGGTGGCGCAGTATAAAAAAGCAATTGAAGATGATGAATCGGAAGGCAACTGGACCGATAAACGGAATTATTTTTCCAGAATTCTATATAAAGGTGACAAATACAGCTGATGAATGTAAAAATCAGAAAGATCAGTTATACCGGCATATTTATCGCGCTGATCATGGCAATTGGCTATTCCCTGGCATATGTTCCAAATCTTGAATTGGTGACATTGTTGATCTTTCTGTCAGGATATTTTATGGGAGTGAAATATGGACTAGTCATTGGGATTGTTGGTGAATTTTTATTTTCTGTCTTAAATCCCATGGGCTCAGGCTTGTTATTTCCACCCATGTTAATTGCCCAAATAATTGCCATGGGACTTACCGGTACCATCGGCGGTTTGCTGGGAAATATTTTCAGGCCATACCCGTTTAAAAAATATATGGTACTGATTTTTGCCGGAACCGGTCTGGTGGTCACTTTATTTTATGATCTTTTTGTCAGTCTTGCCTATCCCATTGCATCCGGTTTCGATATGAAGCAAACTGTTGGCATTGTGCTTTCCGGAATCCTGTTTTCGATCATTCACATAGTGATGAATACCTTGATATTTGCAACCCTTTTGCCGGTAATTGTCATTCGAATCAATAAAAGCGGTATTTTTCGTGGAATTAAGTAAAAAAATAATAATACTGATCTCACTCTTCTTGACAATTGGATTGGCTGGTAATGACTCCACATCTGTTATGGAAGTTGATATCTTAAATTTTCAGGAATTTATACAGCACAGCGATTACACCTTGCTGCCGGTACAAAATTTTGCCTTCTCCGGCGCTGTTTCCAACTCCGGATTACCGGCTTTTGTACTGAATTATAAATATAACGGCCAAAGTAATCGGGATCCACTTTTTGGCAATGTCCCATTAGCCTGGCAAAACCCAAGATATATGAATCTGAAAATTGATTTCAATGACAATCAAATCAATCAACTTCCGGCCTATCATGATAATAAGACTCTATATTCACGGTTTGACTGGTACCGGGGAGATTACAATTTTGGAAATTTTGGTGCAATGATCGCCGGCAGAATTGATGATGATTATCTTTTTTCCTTCTATGGAGAAAATTTTAATTATAGCGGCTGGCATGGTACTTACACGCCAAATCCCGGAAAAGCCGATCAGTCCGTCTATCAAAATTTCGCCCTCGATATAAAAAAAATTGCTGCTGATTACGAAATTGAGGGTGGCTTTAATTATAAAAAATTTGCAACCGGGTTAGCAGGTTTTAATATTACACCGGTAGGGGATGATAATTATCCGATACCCTTTTTCGGTGGACACAAGAAACGTCATAAAAAACAGATGTATCTGCAATTTGCCCGGGAAGATTCCACGGGAAGTTTGAAAATTGGCGGACAGGTTGCAAATTATGATTACGGTCACTATCCCACTGACAAGGTCAACTGGTTTTCAGGCCAGGGGAATACCAAGTCTATAAGCGGTCTAAAGGAAAAAAATCTGTCCAATGACACGCTCTCCCTATCTCTGAAATATGATTACAATGGGATTTATTTGCAGGAACATAATGAAGTGAATACCCATGTTTATGAATTGGCAATCGGGAATCGGGGCAATCGGTTTCGGACTGACTATACAGTCAGACTTGGCCTGAAAAATAATCGTCCTCAGTTTAAAATGGAGATTGGGAAAAGTCTGTTTAAATTTTTACAAACCGGAGTTACGGTTGATTATAATCATTTTCTATATCCGGCCCTTTATGCAATATTTCCCGGGAATGAAAACTCGCCGATATCATCGAATGATTTGTTTTACAATAATCAGAATTCGGTATTTGTCCGCTTACAAAACAGGTATTTTAAAATGACAACAGCGATTGATCAAATTAATTCCGAATTTTACAGGCCTGCTCAAAACACTTTGGCTGACACCACAGTTGGATACGACCGGATTCAGATGCGGGATATCTTTTTAAAAACTCAACTTCAATTTCAATTCAAAACCGGTACGGATATTTATGCAAAACTTTATTATTCACCCACATTAACTGAAAATGAGTTTTACAATTTTCATTGTTACGGAGCGATTCAACAGAAATTGAGCCTTTTTCACGGCAATTTAAATCTCTACGTCAGGGCATCGGCCGGATATTATCATGGGGGAGATGGATTGGCCTGGATGAATGAATTGCAGACAGTCGGCATTGTCGGGCAAAATTATTATACCAATGAACCACTGTTCTTTTCCGGAAAAGCCGGATTCAGAGTCGGTTCCCTGCATATTTTTTATCAGATCAATAATATCGAGGGCCGGGATTATTCACTGATGCCGGGTATGCCGCTGCAAAGCCGACTGAAAATTCTCGGCGTTGAGTGGTATTTCCTGAATTAAAAAACTATTATTTGGAAAATTAATGGAATATCCGGTTTTTGAGGGAAGGAAACGTATTGGCGGATTGTAAGCATTATTCATATTTTAGATATACAGGATTAATAATGCCAAAAGAGCAGGAGATATCTGTCAATTCCATAATTTAATATATTTCATATAATCCCGAAGGGATTAAACAAAAATAACCATGGGTGCCAGCCCATGAAAAAAAACAAACATTATAGAACTCTGAAAGAGTTTAACAGTTTAAAGAATTACCCACTATAAATTATATAGGGTCCATATTTTTATGAATAATGCCTGATCCCAGGAAGAACCAACATGGTTGGTTCACTCCATATGTATTACTGCGGATTCCCCTCTAAGTCCAATTCTTTTGCCACAGTGCGCAGTGCTTCGATGACCCGCTGAATATGTTCGGTTTGGTCAACGCCTAATTCTTCAATGCCTTTGTGGATATCTTCGCGGCTGACGCCTTTGGAAAAGGATTTGGCTTTGAATTTTTTCTTTACTGATTTGGGTTTGACATCATGAATGCTTTTAGACGGGCGTACCAGGGCAACAGCCATAATGAAACCGGCCAGTTCATCCACGGCAAAGAGAGTTTTTGCCAGCAAGGACTCCCTGGAAACACCAGTGTAATCGGCATGACCCATAACAGCAGTGGTGATCTCTTCCGGCCAACCTTCGGCTTTGAGTATTTCATTGCCTTTGTAGGGGTGCTCTTCGGCGCTGGGAAATCGTTCGTAGTCAAAATCGTGGATCAGACCGGTGGCCGCCCACAACTCTTCATCTTCGCCATAAAATTTCGCGTATTCCCGCATCGCCGCTTCCACTGCCAGGGCGTGTTTGATCAGGCTGGGTTCTTTGGTGTATTTGTTAAGTAATTGCCATGCATCTTCACGTGTTTTATGTGCCATAGTTTCCTCCTTGGTTTATGGAATATAATTTTTTAAAAGAAGATCAATTGCTCCTGATTATATAATTATTTAGTTTATCAGGATCCTGGTATTCATTCCAAATTAATAGTATCAAAATCCTATCAGATAAAAGTTTTATTATTAAACTATTATGGTTATCAATTTTAGCTTTACGAAAATTACTACCTCTAATAGCGACTGAAAATTTTGGGAATATTTGTAAAATATCTATTATCTCATATAGTCGCCTAACGAAATGATTTATTTCATTTGCTGACCAATTATTTTCTAAAAAAGAAATTGTGTTTTCAAGGGAATTTACTGCAGTTGGTGTCCACTGAATCTGCAAGAATTAAAACCGATTGTTTAGTTTTTCAATTACGGTTTCATGGGATATTAAATGACCATCAGTTATCTCATCTTCAGATTGTAGTATAAGTTTTTGGATATTTAAAGGGATTGAAGACCAATCTGTATGACTCTGTTTTTTTATATTTTCAATCTCTTTAATTATAAGAGGATTATCCAAATTTTTAATCCATTCAATTAATTTTTCTTTTGTTGATTCAATATTCATTTTATTTCCTTCTTAGTTAATAAAATATACTCAAATTCATGACAAGTTACAAAAGAGCTTTTATATTGTTTTTTATGTTATTAATAATTGAATGGTAATTTGCTGAAATTTTTTTCATATTGCGAATGTTCGACAGACCTTCGCAATGGTGATATTAATAGGCAATCCCGGTTAAAAGTTTATAAACAT
>CAYYMT010000087.1:5556-16020 GCA_964472715.1 uncultured bacterium
CCCTGGAGAATGAGTTCCAGTTTAGCGATATATTCTTTTGTTCTGATCAGTTTAAAGGAACGGATAGTGCCTTCCAGTTTGGCAAAATCCGGGACAATATTACGGACTTTTCCCGCTTCCACTCTGCCGATACCGTAAATAATGGGATGAATGTAATCTTGTGGAATTTTTTCCACCTGATCCATAAAAGTGCGCAATGCGTGGAGTGCGTTCCGGCCATTTTGTGGAAAGGCCACATGAGCGGAATTTCCGTAAAATTCTACATCCAATTCATAGGATGAGGCAAATAGGGTGGCGTCATTGCTAGATACTGTTCCTTTTTCAATATCATCATTGACATGTAGCGCAAACACTTTTTCAATATTATAATCGTCGAGAACTCTGGTAGCCAACAGCATTTCCGCACCGCCCACAGCTTCCTCAGCCGGCTGGAAAAGGAACAGAAAATTTTGCTGCGGTTTGGATTGCATGACATCTAATAAATAACCATAGAGAATAGCAGTGTGCACATCATGGCCACAGGCGTGCATGTTCTTGTTTTTCGAGGCATATTGCCAGCCGGTTTGTTCGACCATTGGCAAGGCATCAATATCTGCTCTGAGCATTGTGTATGAACCTGAATGGTACTTATATTCCACCAATAAACCAGTCTTCAACGGATGATGAATAATAATATCACAATTATTTTTTTCCGCAGCCTGGCAGATCGCTTTTTTTAATATTTTTGTTGTTTCAAATTCCTGCAACGCCAATTCAGGATATTGATGAATCTTGTGTCGCATTTCAACAGGTGAGATCATATAGTTTCTCCGATTTTTTTTACAATTGTCTTAATTTCATCAAAACTTATATTAAGTGCCGGTAAAAGTCGAATGATTTTTCCATTTATTACGTTTAGCAACAGTTTGTGCTCAAAAGCGCGCTTGCGTAATTGATCGTCTTTCTGCTCCAGTTCAATGGCCAGCATCAGTCCTTTGCCGCGGATATCCATTATTTTATCACTGTTGAGAGCCTTAATTTGCTGAATAAAATAAGCGCTTTTCTTGTTAATATCCGAAAGCATTTCCTGAATATTATCCACAATGTAGCGTGCGCCGGCCAGGGAAACCGGATTTGGCGCAAAAGTGGAGCCGTGTTCACCGGGTTTGAGAATGTCAGCATAATTTTCCATAAACAATATGGCGCCCAGGGGAAGACCGCCGCCTAATGATTTTGCCACGGTGATCAGATCCGGCTGCAGTCCGAAATGCTGATAGGAAAACATTTTACCCGACCGCCCCAATCCGGCCTGAATTTCATCACAGACCAGTGTGAAATTATATTTTTCATGGAGTTGATTGATCGTAGCCGCGAATTCATCGGTTAGCGGAACAACGCCACCTGAACCCTGAATCGCCTCAACGAAGATTCCTGCAATTTTTTTATGATTTTTTGTGATGTAATTCCGCAATGCATCAGGCTCATTAAAGGGAAGTTTGACTGTTTGTTGCAGCAATGGATTGAAGCAATCACGAATTTTTGGAAAACCGGTAACAGAAAGGGTTCCGGTGGTTCGGCCGTGAAAGCCTTTATCAAAAAAGATAATCCGGCATTTTTCATGGTCTGATATTTTGCGAATAGTTTTCAGCACCGCTTCATTGGCTTCAGTACCGGAATTGGAATAGAATACTTTTCCTTGGCGACCGGTAAAAGCAATCAACTTTTTCGCCACATATTCCGCATCTTTGTCGAGGAAAAAATTGGAGAGATGAGCATATCGCTCCAGTTTATTGATAAAGACCTGCTTGAGGTTTTTATCAGAATGACCGAGCGATAACACGCCAATACCGCTGAAAGTATCCAGGTATTCATCGCCATCAGTTGTATAAATGTGAATACCTTCGGCACGGTCGACATCCATTTCAAAATGGTCATATAGTTTTAATAAACTCATAGGTCAAATTCCTTTGCCAGGGCTTTTACCGCCTTATCTTTATATTCGCTGCGTACCAATGCGGAAATTTTGATCTCGGAGGTAGTAACCAATTCGATGGGAATGCTGTCCAGTGTTTTAAAAAATCGTGAGGCAACACCTTTTTCCGAGCGCATACCAAGCCCGACAACTGATATTTTACAATCGCCATGACGATAAAGAATTTCACACTGGTGGAATTTTTTTTGTAATAGGATCATGGATTCCTCAAAATAATCGGCTTCATCCTCAATATACGTAAATGATAGGTTGAGCGAGTTTTTTAGTTCAATAATCGAGATCATGTCAATATTTATCCGTTTTTCACCCAAAAAGTCAAATACCTGGTTGATCACTTTGTGATCCATAGGCAGATTGGCAATGGTGACACGGGTTTGCTTATCCATGATTGACATACCTGTTACGACAGTGGATTCGATCTCTCCGGAGTCAATTCTCGTACCCGCTTCTTCGGAAAAGGTGGCTGCGCAATAGAGGGGAATGTTGAATTTTTTGGCGATTTCAACAGCCCGGGTATGCAGAACATTAGCACCCAGACGGGACATTTCCATAATCTCATCATAATTGATGTGCTTTAGTTTTTTGGCTTTGGGGAAAATGCGTGGATCGGTGGTAAAAATTCCCGGAAAATCACTATAAATTTCGCAGGGTGAATTCAGGGCAGCAGCAATGGCCACTGCAGAAGTATCTGATCCGCCGCGGCCTAAAGTCACGATATCATTGGTTTCTGTGATTCCCTGAAAACCGGTGATAATCAGGACATCATTTTCCTGTAGAAAATGGCGGAGTTTGGTGGCGTCAATGTTTTTGATACTGGCATCACTGAAAGTGGCAGTGGTTGAAATTCCCGCCTGAAAGGAATTCAGGGACTTGGCCTTTACACCAATTTCCTGAAGTGCCATAGAAAGCAGGGATACCGATACCTGTTCGCCAGTAGTGACCAGCATGTCCAGTTCACGGGGAGACGGCTGGCTGGAAATTTCATTGGCCAGTTGTAGTAATTTGTCTGTTGTTTTTCCCATGGCTGAGACCACCACTACCAATTTTGTATTGTGACCAATGCGGCGGAAAATTTTACTGGCGACTTTTTTGATTTTTGCGGTATCAGCGACTGATGATCCGCCATATTTTTGTACGATGATATTCATGATTAGAGTTTCCTTAATTCTTCCATTAACTGGGTTTTGGCTTTTGTACCTTCGTCAACTTTTTTGATCACTTTTGCAGGAGAACCGACGACAACGGAATTAGGCGCCACATTTTTGGTGACTACTGCGCCGGCAGCGACCACAGAGCCTTTGCCGATGCGGACGCCCTCAAGTATCACAGCATTGGCGCCAATTAGAACATTATCCTCAATCACTACAGGATCAGCACTAGGCGGTTCAATAACTCCGGCGATCACTGAACCGGCACCAATATGACAATTGTTACCAATCTGCGCACGGCCGCCAAGGACTACATTCATATCGATCATAGTGCCTTTGCCGATGACCACACCAATATTAATAACAGCGCCCATCATGATCACGCAATTATCACCAATCTCCACCATATCGCGAATGAAGGCGCCGGGCTCGATGCGGCAGTTGAATTGTGTCTGGTCCACCAGGGGAATGGCAGAATTACGACGGTCCTGCTCCAATATATGTCTTGTGATGTGGCGTTCATTTTCTGCCAGTAATGTCTGAAAGTCACTATATTCGCAAAATAATACACCGGATTTTTCATCACCAAAGTAGTCCATATCGGTGAAATCGATTTTGGACAGTTCGCCTTTCAGAAAGACCTTTACCGGTGTCATTTTTTTTGCATCTGAGATGTATTTAATAATTTCATAAGAGTCCATGTTTTTCTCCTTTTCTTTTATTATTTGTTATGTGTTCATTTTTCTAAAACACTGTGATGTTAAACTCCTTCGGAGTTGATTTATGGTCATTTGGATTTCTACAGGCTTGCGCCTGCAGTTATTGTTGTTGAATCCCTTCGGGATTTTTGTGAAATATAACTTTTAGGATTGCAAATTTTCTACAAAGTAGAAAGGCATTAATAATTATAGGTTTTTCAATACACTTTGAATGAATTTTTGTTGACCTCCTGCATAGTTCTAATTTTATATTTACGAGTTTCTACAGGCTTGCGGCTGCGTTTATTAATGTTGTCTCCCTTTGGAGATTTTTGTGATTATAACTTTTAGGATTGCAAATTTTCTACGAAGTAGAAAGGCAATAATGATTATAGGGTTTTTCAATACTTTTTGAATGATTTTTTGTTGACCTCCTGCATAGTTCTAGTTTTATATTTATGAGTTTTTACAGGCTTGCGGCTGCGTTTATTAATTTTGTCTCCCTTTGGGGATTTCGAAGATTATAACTTTTGGGATTGCAAATTTTCTACGAAGTAGAAAAACAACAATAACTATGGGCGCCAGCCCATAGAAAAAAGCAACTATCAAAAAAACTACGAAGTAGTTTTACAAAAGATACTTTGGATCATAAGAAACCTTATGTTCTTTTAGTAGATCTTTCAGTTCCTCAATAAAGGATTTTTTCTGATGATGAACTTCTTGGTTTTTAACATACTTAATGAGATTTTCTTTTGATTTAATAGAATAAGTAAAAGCCGCATATCCAATTTGCCAGGATTTAAACCCTTGAAAGATATCATTTTCTTTGATCCAAACCGATGAGGAAGTTTTTATTTCCCTGACAAAATCAGCCAGTGCTATACAAGGATGAAGATGAGTGATCAGATGAATATGATTTTCCACACCGTTTATCCTGTACAAGATGCATTTTTTGTTTTTTGTTATTCCCCAGATGTACTTAAATAATTGTTCTCTGTTTTCTTTTACAAGACAGTTGTCCCGATTTTTTGTTGAGAATACAATTTGATACAAAATTTGTGTATAAGTTGCCATGTTTTCTCCAATATTAATTATTAAGCCGATGAGTGATATTAGCCAAAATAATTAATAAAATCAAAAAGGGTATTGTTGAACTCCTTCGGAGTTCTTTCCATTATGTGTACAGTTCTACAGGCTTGCGCCTGCAGTTATTTTAGTTGAATCCCTTCGGGATTTTTGCAATACATTATCTATTTTGGATATAAATTTTCTGTGTAGTGAAAAGATTAGAATTAGAAGGGCTATTTTCTGATAGACTGACATCTGCAGTTATTGTTGTTGAAACCCCTCGGGATTTTGTTGGTATAGGTTTCTGAATTCGGCTGATGAATACGTAATTTTGCAGGAATTTAATGTGTGCGAGAATCAATAGAAAATCCTTATATACACAGTTTGGTTTAATTATCGTGTCAATGAGAATTCTACCGGAAAATTTGTATTATCTAACATAAATTATCCTTTACAGTAAGGATGTACCTGAGTAGTTTCTAAAATCCAGGTGTTAAAACTCAATGAGGTATTAAATTTAGGATTACCAAAACAAGTTATTATCAAAAGTAATTATTGTTGAACTCCTTTGGAGTTCTCTTGTTTAGGAGACTTTTCTACAGGCTTGCGCCTGCAGTTATTTTAGTTGAATCCCTTCGGGATTTTTGCAATACATTATCTATTTTGGATATAAATTTTCTGTGTAGTAAAAAGATTAGAATTAGAAGAGCTATTTTCTGATAGACTGACATCTGCAGTTATTTTAGTTGAATCCCTTCGGGATTTCCCTATCAGAATTTGATTCTTTTAAGATATTATTTAGAAAAATTAGCAATTCGTATGGGTTAGTATTTATGGATTTTTTGTCAAATCTTCTTTTGAAAAGTTGAATATGGAATTTCGAAATACTAATTTTCTTTTCTTAGATGATTATATTTTCTACAAAGTAGAAAAACAACAGTTCTACAGGCTTCCACCTGCAGTTATTTGAATTAAATCCCTTCGGGATTTTTATAAAATTTAAATTCTAAACTATGAATTTTCTACGAAGTAGAAAGACAACAATAACTATGGGCGCCAGCCCATAGAAAAAAGCAACTCAGGAAAAACTACGAAGTAGTTCAACATATCTGACAGATGAAAGTCAGCAAAATCTATATAGTTTTCACGATTTCAAAAAGCTTTTGAAAAGCAGTGGTAAGATTAATTTATCATTTTTGTTTATTTAGAAAATAGCACTTGCCTGAAAGTATAAAAGCCGTGCTTTCGCTTCTTGAGGAATTCCGCGGATTTACAGACACCTTCCGCAAAGGTGCGTCTTGATGTGGCGCGATGTGACAGAGTGATTGTTTCACCGAGCGAACCGAAGTGCACCGAATGGTCACCGGAAACATTTCCTAGGCGGAGTGAACTGGTGGGGATTTCCTTGTCAAAAACCGATTGCAGCATTTTGGCTGTACCGGAGGGTTTGTCTTTTTTGAACCGATGATGGGTCTCGGTGATTTCGATATCCCAGTCGGAAATATGCTGGTTCAGCAGTTCCGTGGCCTTCAGCAGCATTTGGATACCGATGGAAAAATTATATGCCTGCACGACCGGAACTTTTTGTGATATTTCTTCCAATTGGTTCAATTGTCCCTGGCTTAATCCGGTGGTACCGATGATCAGACCGCAATTGAATTCCTGCACATAGTTCAAGGTTTTGTCCAAAACATTGGGTAATGAAAAATCGATGAGGATTTGCGGCTTCGATTGACGGAATTCTCCATCTTTATCATAGGAAAAGACCAGCTCATGTCCTTCATCATCAAAAAGTTCCTTAATTTCCTGCCCCATACGGCCGTTGATGCCGATAATTCCGTATCTCATATCAGTTCCAGGTCTTTCATGGTTTGGGTCAATATTTCAGCCTTTTCATCTGACATTGTCACCAGTGGCAACCGCAGGCTGTTGTCCCATAATTTCAGTAATACGCCGGCATATTTTACCGGAATCGGATTGACTTCCAGAAAAAGATCATTCATTAGTTTATTGAACCGGATATTGATTTTTTGCGCTTTTTCATAATCACCATCCAGAATGGCATGGGATAATTCCACCATTTTTCCGGGAATGATATTGCCGGCAACAGAAATAACGCCATCGCCGCCCAATGCCATCAATGGCAATGCCTGATCATCATTTCCCGAGTAAACTTTCAACTTTTTCGGTTTTCTGGCGATCAGCTCAGCCACATAGGAAATATTGCCGCCGGCTTCTTTGATACCCACGATATTATCGCATTCTCTGGCAAGTTTGAGAACTGTATTGATAGCGAAATTGACACCTGTTCGTCCCGGCACATTGTAAAGAATAATCGGTAATTTTGTATTATCGGCATAAAATTTAAAAGAGCGGTAAAGGCCTTCCTGGGTACTTTTATTATAATAGGGAGTAACAATCAGTAATCCGTCAGCGCCGCTTGCTTCCGCCATTTTATTATTAGCAATTACATCGACGGCAGAATTTGTACCGGTGCCGACAATGACCGGAATCTTGCCCTTGACTTCATCGACAACGGTTTTAACAATTTGTTTTCGTTCTTCAGTTGTGATGGTTGGGCTTTCGCCGGTGGTTCCCAGTACGATAATCGCGTCAGTGCCTGCATTTACCTGCAGTTGTGTAAGATTTCTTAAATCGCCATAATCCACTTCCATATTTTCATTGAAAGGTGTGACTATGGCTGTTCCAATACCTTGAAACATAATGTGCTCCTTTCATTCCTTTGTTAAAACCATAATTAAACTTCGAAGATAGCCACAAAATTTATTAATTGCAATTATTTTATAAATAATTAATTTAGCGGGCTTTGTTAGTTAAGATTACGAATGAATTATAAAGCATGAATATAAAATAATAACAAATTTTAATTAATTTTTATTATCAATTTTTATCACAAACATTTATATTAATAGAAACAGCAAAGAGGAAATTACAATGAGAAAATTAACACCTGTTTTTATCATTATTTTATTTGTTTTTTACACCTGCTCCACTGTTCCAATAACCGGACGGAAGCAAATAAACCTGATCCCAACCTCAACCATGCTTTCCATGAGTTTTCAGCAATATGATACCTTTTTAAAAGACCATAATGTCAGTAAAAACAACCGTCAGGCAAAAATGGTAAGGGATGTCGGTGAACGTCTGGCTGCATCAGTAGAAAAATATTTGATTCAGAAAAATATGAAAGATGCGGTTAAAAATTTCGACTGGGAATTTAACCTGATCGAAAGTGAAGAGGTTAATGCCTGGTGCATGCCGGGTGGGAAAATTGTCGTTTATTCCGGCATTTTGCCCTTAACCAAAAACCGAGATGGGCTGGCAGTTGTCATGGCGCATGAAATCGCTCATGCCATTGCCAATCACGGTAATGAACGAATGAGCCAGGGATTGATGACCCAGTTAGGCGGTATGGCCCTTGCTAAGGCTATTGAGGAAAAACCGGAACAAACACAGCAGTTATATATGGCTGCTTTTGGATTAGGATCACAGGTTGGCGTATTACTGCCTTACAGTCGACTTCATGAATATGAAGCCGATGAACTTGGCCTGATCTTTATGACAATGGCCGGATATAATCCAAAAGAGGCGGTGAATTTCTGGCAGCGTATGTCTGAGATGAGCGGTCCCAAGCCACCGGAGTTTATCAGTACTCATCCGGCTGATAAAAATCGTATTGAACAGATTAAAAAACTTCTGCCCAAAATGGACAAATACAGACCTGGCAGTATAGACAAAGAAGCCTCTGCTGACAAGGATAGCAGACCTAAGAGTAATGATAATAAAAGTGCGGGGAGAGACCGCTCAAAGTAAATCTTCCTGGTGAGCCTTTGATTTCTCCGGAGGTTTCATGTGAGCAAAAATACGGCTCTTGATTTCCGGTGAGAGTTTTTGATAAAATTTGGAATTATAGGATGACTTGTCCTGGCATTTGCCCTCATAGGGACGGATGGCATGGGCAAGTCTTTCTGTTTTATCAGCCAGCCACTTACCGTTTTTATGGGGACGACGAAGATGAATTCCATAATTCATCACTTTTGGTAAGTCCTCATTTTTCAATAATGCCATATAGAGACCATCGTCGGTATAATCAATGTCGTGGATCAGCCCGGCTTTCTTGATTCTTCGAAAAATGGTTTTGTTCCAGCAGATCATACGAAGTTTTTCCTCGGTATAACGATGGATCTCGGCGAATTTTGTGAGGATAAAAGTATCCCGGCTCTCATCTTTCCAAACCAGGTGATGGAGTTTTTCCGGGATCAGTTCTGCTATTCTTAAAAAATTATTTCTCATACAGCGGTTAATTTATAACTTCAATTATTATAAATAAAATAGCCGGCTTTTCAAAAACAAAAGTTTTAAAAAAACCGGCCTTAATTTTTTATATCAGTTTAGTGGATCGGCTGTCCCGGTCCTACCGGAATACCTAAGAAATACCATATGACCAATAATGTAATCCAGGCGAGTCCTGTGAAAAATGCATAGGGAAGCAATAACCTTATCAGCGTTCCGACACCGGCGTCTTTCCTGTATTCCCGCAACCAGCCCAGGGCCAGTGGGAAGTATGGATACAGAGGAGAAATACCATTACTGATGGAATCTCCGATACGGTAAACCAACTGGGAAACTGCCGGTGAAATCGGGTTTTCCAGATATAAAAACATAGGAACAATAATCGGTGCTAGCATTGCCCATTTAGCAGAACTGGATCCCATAAAAATATTCAGGATCATAACGATCAGAGTCGTAAAAACCATCAGCAACGGACCCTGAAATTTCATCTGGTTCAGAATATTTGCCCCGGTAATAGCTACAATTCTATCCAGGTTTGACCATTGGAAGAAAACCACAAAATGGGAAATGACTAGTACCAGCACGATCATACCGGCAATTCCTTTAACACTTTTTGTCATCATCCCGGGAATGTCTCCCAGAGTTTTTATTCTTCCGACAAACATACCGTAGATCGTTCCCGGAATAGCAAAGAAGAAAAAGAGAATGGCGACCATGCCGCGGAAAAATGGCCCACGCACGGCACTGGGCATCAAATTAATTTTGAATACCTGGTCTTTGTTTATTTTTGTTTCCCCTTTGGGTAGATATATATGGGCAGTGGCGCCGTCAGTCCAGGTGGATTTGTCAACATCATCCAATACTATTTTTTGATCTTTAAATTTTACGGCATATTGACGCTCGCCGTCAACTGTTTTGGTGACGGTCCGTCCTTTAAGACGTTGGGTTTTTACATCTTCTGTATTTTTATTGAGAACAATTGTTTCAATTTTATTGATGTCATATCTGAGCAGACCATTTTCCGGGATTAAAGTCATTAACATTATTACAGTGTAAATTCCCATTGCCAGTAATGACCAGCGGAGGCCTTTTTTCTTTTTTGCCAGGTCTTCGGCACTCTCTTTTGTTTCAATGGTAATCGGTTCTGTACCTTCACAAAGCGGTAAGGTGAATTTTTTGCCTACCCAGGACATCACGATTGCCAGTAAAAAAACCGACGCAATCATAAAATATAAATTGGCCGCCGCTCCCACATGCATGTTGG